>NZ_JCACKG010000105.1:0-11549 GCF_059505265.1 Myxacorys chilensis
GCCTGGTTCACGCATTGCTGCTACTGTACCTGACTAGATCGAAAAAGGCTGTATTCCATTCCACAAATTTTCGGAAAGATAGGATTAATGAAGAAAAGGGAACTAGTGGGAAGAGCCAACAGACATTTGTTTAAATGAGCAGGGAGGCGTCCAAATTGTTTCTGACCAAGTGTTTTTGGCTTAACCTATTCCTGTTACTTCTTCTACCCTCAATCCTGCCCTGATTGGCTGCAAAGTCGCATACATTTATCATGACGCAATCTCTCGTGCCTATTATTCTCGCGGGTGGTAAAGGTGAGCGGTTTTGGCCGCTTAGCCGTAAACATCGTCCAAAGCAATTTTTAAGTCTAGATGGAAGTGGTCGTAGCCTTTTGCAGGCAACAGCTGAGCGATTGCTCAACGTCGCTGGTGGATGGGAGCATTTGTTTGTTGTCACGGCGTCTCATTTAGAAGAGGGAGTGCGATCGCAGCTTCCCCAATTGCCTGCTCAAAATCTATTGGTCGAACCAGAAGGGCGAGACACCGCTCCAGCTGTAGCTTGGAGTACGTTAGAGGTAGCGAAACGCTATGGTGAATCAGTATTGACTGGATTTTTTCCAGCCGACCACTGGATTGATAATCAGGCAGCGTTTGAGCAGACGTTAGAGGCAGCGTCAAACGTAGCACGTCAAACCGATGCGATCGTGACGTTGGGAATCACGCCCACCCATGCGGCAACGGGCTACGGCTATATCGAACAGGGCGAGAAGCTGGGGGTATTTGGCGCGTCTTCCTGCCCTGCTTACCGCGTTGATCGCTTTACTGAAAAGCCTGATCTCGAGACTGCCGAGGCGTTTTTAAAGAGCGGTCGGTTTAGCTGGAATGGCGGCATGTTCGTCTTCCGAGCCGAGGTTGCGCTGAAGGAGTTACGCCACCATGCTTCAGACATTCTTTTACCGTTAGAAGAACGGGGGATCGAAGCCTATTCAACCATTCCGAAGAAGAGTATTGATTACGCTCTAATGGAAAAAACGAACTGCGCCTATGTATTACCCGTAACCTTCGGGTGGGACGATTTGGGAGATTGGGCAGCGATGGAGCGACTGCTCAAGAGCGAGAATCTCAATGTAGAGTTGGCGCATCATGTCGGTTTAGACACGCGAGGAGCGCTGTTTTACGCGACCAATGAAGACGATCTGTTTGTCACGATTGGGCTTGAAGACACCGTGATTGTACGAGACGGCAAAGTCACTTTAATTGTTAAGAAGGACCGGACGCAAGACATTAAAGATGTGCTGCGATCGCTTCAGTCTCACCCTGAATATGAGGATTTGCTATAGATTCAACGGTAAACATTAGAAGGCTGAACGGAGCAGGTCTAATCCGTCCAGCCTTCGCATTTGCTAAAAAATCCGTTGCCAATTTACGGGTGAGAGAAGCTCATTGCTTCGTCTGCGGTACGATCTGAAGTTCGACTCTGCCGCTACTGTCTCCACTGACTGCCACTTGCTGATCGTCTAATTTACCGCTTGCTTTCGGTCCAGCAATGCTAAATGGCGGATTCTGCTGGTTATAGTTCACATTTCCGTTAGCTTCAAACTGTTGAGTCTCAAGAAACCAAGTGACTTGATTGGCTGTTAGTTGAGATTGGTTTTTTTCGCCGATCCCGCGCACATTGCCATCGAGTCGAGCGACATTTTGGGCCAAATCTAAATTGCCTGCATTGGCGGTGATCGTCGTTTGTTGCACCGGATTGACAATCGTGACGGGCTGATTGGCGCTTAGGGTTTCGGTATCAATATTCCAGGTCAACAAGTTACCACTGATATTGAGATTTGAGGCTTTGATGGCGATTTTGGCATTGTCACGGAGGTTGACAGTTTTTGTTTTGAGATCGACATCACCTGCGTTCGCACTGCCTACATCGGTGATCACTTTATTCTGATAGCGCTCTACCTGAATCGGGCGATCACCCACCACCTTTTCTTGTTTGGTATCCCAAATGAGATGCTCAGTTTGCAGTTTCATTTGTGGATCTTTCACCGTGGCGACAATCTGCCCTGAGACATCGACTTTGTTCTCACGGGTTAAAAAACGCCCTTGTTTTGCGGCGATCTGCATCTGTTTGTGATTGCCCGTGAACTTGTTGCGAATAAACATCACATTCTCAGTCGGACGCCATTCGACTTCATTGCCCTTAAAGACCGAGCCATCTTTGACATCGGTTGCAGTGATCTCACCTTTCAGGACGACCGATTTACCGTCTTGCTGAATCTCGCTCTTTTGAGCATCAATTTTGTAAATTGGTTTACCGTCTTGATAGAGTTCACCCTTGGGCTCCACCACGATGGCGTTTCGCTTATCCTCACTGTAGGTGGCTTGTTTTGCCTTCACCTTCCACCACAGTTGCCCTTTTTCGTCGGCTTCTTGAAGCGTGACATTGTTAAAGGTGAGATTGCTATCAAACTTTTGGGCTTCTTGCGCCTCTTGAGCCAGCTTTTCAGCGGACTGATTGCGTTTAGAACAGGCTCCAGCTCCAACCAAGAGTGGGATGAGAAGGAGGGTTAGGGCAATTCTGTTTGGGGTGAATGCTTTGCAGTTGCGCTTCGCGCTAATCGTACGGCTCAAGTTGCAGTCCTCAATCGATAACAACACTCACAAAAATAGTAGAACTCAAAACAATGGGGCAGCTTCCTCTACTCTTCTACTGTAGACGGAATGACTGCCCCAAAAGATCCCGTGTAACGTAGCGCTACAGTCCATGCTCCTCGGCTGAATCGTCCATCAGACTAATTCCAGAAAGCGGACGGTAGGTATAGCTGCGAGCCGTTTTTTGAATGTCTTCTTTGATACCGTCAAGGTCAATATAGCGATCGGCAACATTGATTAAACTATCGCTGGTCATCGATCGCAGGCTAACCACCTCAACCCGGACTCCCCGATAGCTCACGGCATTCACAGCGTAGGCCAGATCGCCATCTCCACTGACTAGAACAGCAGTATCATAAGAGCCAACCAGCGACATCATGTCAACTGCAATCTCAACGTCCAGATTTGCTTTTTTCGAGCCGTCTGGCAGTTGAACCAAATCTTTAGAAATGACTCGGTAGCCATTGCGCCGCATCCACAGCAAAAAGCCTTGCTGTTTCTCGTTCGTGCGATCAACACCAGTGTAAAAGAACGATCGCAGCAATCGAGATCCAGAAGTGAGGCGCACGAGCAGTTTGGTGTAATCGATTTCGATGCCAAGCTGCAATGCTGCATAGAACAAGTTTGAGCCATCAATAAAAATGGCAACTCTGCCCCGATTTTCAAGAACTTGCTCTGGCGAAAATACGGTCTCTGGCTCGTGATTTAAAGGGTTCAACACAGGTGCTATACCTCGATTTTTATGAGTGTTATTGATGCGAAATCTGCAAATTTGACTATTTTGTTGTCTTGTTCTGTGATCTTCAAGATGAGGGAGCATCCGGAAGTTCTAGCTTCTGAAACACAGGCTGGGGATCGTCAAGCGGTTGGCCCGCCTGAAGCAGTCCCCAAGTTTTGTGATGAGCAAAGGTGCTTGCATCGTCGATTGAATTGACGTTGGTTGAATTGGCATTGTTAAAGTCAATGGCATACCCCAACTGTTGGTAAATCGCCGTACTAACCTTTGGAACAATGGGTGACAGAAGATACGCCGCTAAGCGCACCGATTCTAGAACCACATAGAGTACTTGCTCGACGGCGGCTTGGTTGCCCTGTTTATAGAGCTTCCAAGGCGCTTGGTCATCAATGTACTTATTTCCCATCCGCACAAGAGTGAGGATTTCGGTGCAGGCAACGCTGAAGGCGAGAGCGTCGTAAGCCCTAATCACGCGATCGCCCAGTTCAACTCCAGTTGCCTTCAGTGGATTCTCTACTAAAATGCTATCACTGGATACATTGGGAACTTCACCGCCGCAATATTTATGCGCCATTCGCAATGTTCTGTTGAGTAAGTTCCCTAAATCATTTGCAAGGTCAGCGTTGAGAATATTCACAAATCGAGCTTCGTCAAAAACGCCATCTCGCCCAAACTCAATTTCTTTGAGGAAATAGTAACGAACGGCGTCGGAGCCATAGCGCTCGACCAACGCGATCGGATCAATCACATTTCCCATGCTCTTGCCCATTTTGACGCCGTCGCGGACGAGAAAACCATGACCAAAGATACGATGGGGCAACGGCAAGTCGGCAGACATTAGCATAGCCGGCCAATACACCGCATGAAATCTCAGAATGTCTTTGCCAATTAGATGGGTGTTGATGGGATACCACCGAGACAGAGCATTGGCTAAGGTTGGAGCCTGATCGGGTTCGAGGAGGGCGGTGATGTAACCGAGCAACGCATCAAACCAAACATAAATAGTGTGGTTGGGATTGACCGGAACGGGAAATCCCCAATCGACGTTGATGCGGGAGATCGAAAAATCCCGTAAACCTTGACTTACAAAGTTTAGGACTTCATTGCGGCGGCTCTCTGGCAAGATAAACTCAGGATGCTCTTGGTAGAGCTTTTCCAAGCGTTCTTGGTAGTTCGACAGCCGAAAGAAATAGTTTTCTTCGTCGCGCCATTCTGCTTGTTTGTTGACGTGAATCGCGCAGTGGTGATCCTCTAGCAGTTCGCGTTCTTCTTTAAATTCTTCACAAGAAACGCAGTACCAGCCTTTTTGCTGATTGATATAGATGTCGCCGCGATCCCAAACACGGCCAAAAAATTCTTTGACAATTGCCTCGTGCCGTTCGTCTGTTGTCCGGATAAAGCGATCGTAGCGAATGTCTAACCGTTCCCAGAGCGCTTTAAAGCCTTCAACGATCAAATCGCAGTGTTCCTTTGGGGTGCGTCCAAGACTTTCTGCCGTGCGTTGAATTTTCTGACCGTGTTCGTCGCTGCCCGTGACAAACAGCGTCGGCGTCCCTCGCAACCGATTAAACCGCGCGATCGCGTCCGCCGCAATGGTTGGATAAGCACTCCCAATATGAGGCAAATCGTTCACATAGTAGAGAGGCGTCGTAATTGTAAATGGGGTGTTTTCGAGAGCTTCAGAAGTCATAGATAAATTTAAATAACCCCAATGTTATGAAATCTCATAGACGGGGCACATCGTGTTTATAAACACAGACACCAGGTGAAAGGGTTCACTAATAAGATATACCCTCTAAGAAATACGGAACCGTACTTCTAAAATCATCCTTTAGTAGCCTCACCCATTTTAACTACCTCTGCTATGCAGTTCTGATCGAAAATCTTAAATTTTAAGAAAGGTATAGGCTTGGAAACCTTACTTCAAGCCATTGAGGCTTTAGCAACATTCTAGTTAAAGCTTTAGCATACTTGGGGGTTTTGATTAACCTATGACTGTGATTAGAATGATTGTGATTAGAATTTCTTCTTAGTCCAATATTGAAACTCAACTTCTACAGAAGAATTAGTTTTTTAGTGCCTAACCTGTACCTTAAGAAGCTTGTTACGCTTGGTAAAGTACTGTTAACAAGTGAGAGTACATTCTTAGTATTCAACGTATTCAACCGTTTGGATTGGAGTTCATGCCTTTTGACCGTCCGCTTCAGGTGTCGCGATTACTGCTAACAGCGATCGGAACTCGTTTATATACCCACTATGGCGATCGCGTGCCGCGCCAAGGCTCGGTTTTGGTGGTGAGCAATCACCGCAGCTTTTTAGACGCGCCGCTCCTGATGGCAGCACTGAACCGTCCGATTCGATTTGCCTGCCACCACTACATGGGTCAGGTGCCGGTCATGCGAGAAGTGGTGACTGAGTTGGGCGGATGCTTTCCGCTCGAAAGTCTAGAGCATCGCCAGCAGAGTTTTTTTGAGCAGGCGATCACGTTACTCAAAACGCAGCAAGTCGTGGGCTTGTTTCCAGAAGGAACACCGCCGATGATTCACAGCCCAGAGCGGACTGAAGTGGGTCGGTTTCATCGCGGATTTGCCCATTTAGCGCTAAGAGCGCCCGTTCCAGATCTGGCCATTTTGCCGGTTGCGATCGCGTCTCAAGCCGAAACAAGCAACTCTGCCGTTCCCCTGAGATTACTCAGTTTGTTTGATCCCTCCGAACCCTTATTTGCTCAAGATGGATGGCATCCGATGATTTTGTATCAACGGGTGAATCTTTTGATTGGGCGTCCGATTTGGGTCACTCCCGCGCAGCGAGAGAAGTATCAGGGCAAATACGCTAAGTCAATGGTTAAAGACTTCAGCGATCGTTGTCATGCTGAAATCAGTGATCTCCTCCGCCAAGGGTGTTACTAATGAACAAGGAGTAGGGCTTAGGGAACCTTAAATTTAAGCAGCTCTGTTCCGATGTACACGTTGTAACTCTGCACCTCATTCTCTCTCCATCATGCGTCCCACCCCCCCTTGTTTCATCACCCCCAAAGTTCTCAGACCCGAACTTCCTCTGTTTGTGTTTTTGCCCGGAATGGACGGCACAGGTCAGTTGCTTCGAGCGCAGACTACTGGGTTGGAAGCTCGATTTGATGTTCGGTGTTTGGCGATTCCGCCGACTGACCTGACGAGTTGGGAGCAATTGGCAAAGCAGGTCATCCAGTTGGTTGAAGCTGAGGTTGCAGATTATTCAGAACGTCCAATTTATCTATGCGGCGAGTCGTTTGGTGGCTGTTTGGCGATGAAGGTTGCTGTGCTTGCGCCTCAGCTATTTCGCCGCCTAATTCTAGTTAATCCAGCATCTTCGTTTGGTCGTAGGCCGTGGATTGCGTGGGGAGCGCAGATCAGTCGCCATTTACCAGAGCTTGCCTATCAAGTCTCATCGGTGACATTTTTGCCTTTATTAGCCTCGTTTGGGCGGATTGCCGAGGAAGATCGCCAAGCGTTAGTGGAAGCGGTGCAAACGGTGCCGCAGAAAACGTCGGTTTGGCGGATGAGGCTGCTGTCGCGGTTTCAGGTTCCTGTGGAGGAGTTGCAGGCGTTGGATCTGCCAACATTAATTTTGGCGAGTACTAAAGACAGGTTACTACCGTCTTTAACAGAGGCATATCGGCTGAAGGAAGCGTTTCAGGATGCGCGAGTTGTAGCATTGCCCGAGAGCGGACATACCTGCTTGCTGGAGAAAAATGTGAATTTACTTGAGATTTTGCAAACGAGTGGATTTTTAGAGGCGAAAAGTCAATTGCCGGTGTCGTAAGGGCACGGCATGCCATACCTCTACAAGAACCTGTCGCTTAGCCACCGTATACGATTTCGTTGCGAACTGTTGCTCTTAATGTCGATCGTCGCGCCTTTACCCACGCACTCGGTTGAACCATGTCTGCCGACGATTTGCCCCAGTGCTGCTGCAAGGTTTGCAGTAGAATATCCTGCTGTTTTCGCAGTGCGGTGATTTCGGTTCCACGATTAATGATGGCGAACTGGACTAATCCGCGATCGCGCGTAGGCAACACGCCCGCTAAAGCGCTCACTTCGTTCAGCGTTCCGGTTTTCACCACCGATTGTTCTGGCATGGACCGCTCTTCTAACGTTGTGCCAATTCCTTCTAGACCCGCTACCGGAAACAAATCGCCTAAAGTGAGATCGCTGGAGTGAATGGAGCGATCAATCGCCGCAAACAACGCACACGCGGCGTGAGCCGACAATCGATTGTCCATGCTTAAACCGGAGCCGTTGACAAACTGAATCTCGTCGGCACCCAGTCCAGATGCATCTGCCGCTTTTTGCATCATGACTTGAACTCCGCCCATCGTCTCGGTTAGCAGTTGCGACATTTCGTTATTGCTGTGGATGTTCATGTATTTGAGCAAATCCGTCAACGGGAGCGACCGATGGCGCATTAGTACCGTTTGGGTTGGAGGAGGAGACGTAACTCGAACCGATCCTGCGATCGCCACCGTCGGACGCGGTGTTTTGGCTGGCAAAACCGCAAATTCTGCTTCGATTTCGTCATTCCATTGTTGAGAATTCAAACTTTTTTTCAAGTCATTGCCCGACGTGACAGGATTGGGGTCGAAGTTCATCATGAATCGTCCTGTGATGATCAGATCTCCCGTGATTCGAGTGATGCCAATTTTATTGAGAGCATTCCCGAGCGCGATCGCGTCTTCCCACACAAACAAGGGGTCGCCCTTTCCTTCAACGACCAAGTCTCCCTGCAATTCTCCGTTCTGGATCTGCCCCGTTGCCAAGATGGGCGTTTCAAACTGGTACGCGGCTCCCCAGGTCTCAAGTGCCGCCAGCGACGTTGCGATTTTGGTCAGCGAGGCGGCAGGCATCGCCATCGTTCCTTGATTGCTCGCCAGTAGCGTTGCGCCCGACTGAATCCAAATGCCCTGAGACGATGCCTCTAATCCTTGGCTCGTTAGTTGCTTAAGATACTGCTGCATGATCGCATCGGTAGAAGCATCCGTTGAGGGCACGAGTTGCCAATCGAGTTGAGTCGCCGTTTGCCATGGATCGAGCGACGGCGGCAAGCCCGCCATTTTAAGCCATGCAGACACTAAGCCCGCACTAAACAATTCCAGCAAGTCAGCACTCCTGATCAAGGTGTAGGGTATAGAGTGTAGCGTACGGAAACGAGGGCAATGGCGAAGGCTGATCCCAATCGGATTTTGCGACGGATGCCGATCGCAGTGGGCATGTTAGGAGGAATTTTACTGTTGACGAATCGGGTGTTGACCCCGACGTTGACAGGCTCTCAAGCACGAGTGGATGCCCTCGGCGTTATTTTAAGCGCGGTGTTGATTTTAACAGGATTGCTGTGGCAGCAGGTGCAAGCTAGAACGCCTGACAGTGTGCAGCTTGTGGGAGAAGAAGGATTTGAACTCGCTCCATTGCCCGATGACGTGAAAGCAGAACTTGCTTGGGCATCGCATATTTTGTTAACCAACACGGTGACAAAATCGCTCATTATTTGGTATGGCGGTCAGGTTCTGTTGCGACGTGGTGTTTTAGCGCCAACAGCAGAAGTCAAACCCGGAGCGATTCTACAACGAGTGCTGGATAAGAAGAAACCCATCTACCTCGTTGCGCTCAGTGTCTATCCGGGGCGCATCGAGTTTGATTACCTACCCGAAAATACTCAAGGTGTGATCTGTCAGCCGATCGGGTCAGATGGCGTTTTGATTTTAGGAGCCAATGCGCCGCGTAGTTACACCAAACAAGACGAAAATTGGGTTGCCGCGATCGCAGAGAAACTCGACTATGCCCTCGCGCGCGTCAACTCCCAGAACTGATAATCCTCTGACGGACAAATCACGCTACCTTAGTCATAGTTCTAGAAAAGTCGCAATGCTATGGATGCCATGATTGCTTTGTACTGGTTCTTAGTTGCTGTGATGGTCGTAGGGATTATCGGCGCGATCGTGCCGGGCATTCCAGGCATCAGTCTCATCTTGGCAGCCGTTGTCATTTGGGGCGTCGTCAAAGGATTTGCAGCGGTTAGCGTGGCATTGCCTGTTGCGATCGCGGTTTTTGTGGTCAGTTTAGGCGTCGATTTTCTTGCCACTTATTGGGGAGCCAAAAAAGCAGGCGCAAGTAATTGGGGGCAAGTCGGCGCGATCGTTGGATTCATTCTCGGCTTTCTTGGCTTCTTACCGACGATTCCAATTGGTGGCCCAATTGGGGTGATTGTTGGAATTTTATTAGGTCCGCTCCTCGGTGCCATCATCGGAGAATTTCTCTATCGCAGAGATTTGATGATTGCGATTAAAGCAGGAATGGGAATTGTTGTTGGCTCTGTATTGGGGAACTTGCTGCAAGGCATCTTTGCGATCGCAACGGTCGGCATTTTTCTCTACACTACTTTTTCAGCCGCAACTGGCAGTTAACCCAAATCATCTTCAGTCAGTCCAGCATCATGAAAGATGCTCTTCAGAGTTCCTTTTGGAAGATCACGATTGCTATGCACGGGAATTGAAAGAATAGCTTGAACATTCTTTTTAACGTAAATATGATGGCTACCAGTGACGCGCTTTAGCTCTCAGCCTTGCTTCTCAACAATTTTGCCCAAGGTTCTGCCTGAAATCGCTTTCACAAGGATAACTCAACCACCTGCTTTTCTGGTTCAAGCTCTTCCCGCTCACTGGCAACTTCCAGCCAGCCTTGAATTGCATCTTGCAACATTTCTAACAAGTGTTCGTAACTGTTGCCCCAGGTGTGGCAACCAGGGAGAGCAGGTACAGAGCCGCACCAAACGTCGTCTTCCTGCCAAACTACTGCCTTAATCTTCACAATTAAGATCCTCTATGCAAGGCTATTTTCCAACTTTAAAGCATTGTGCTGCCTCGCTTAAGCTATATGAAGCTAACTATCGAGCGCAGCACAATGATCACGTAGCGTTGAGGCTAACCTTCCCATAGCAGATATGGTTGGAAGTACAAGCTTTACATACTAAGTCTTCGCTACCAATTGAACAATCCCAAGGTTTCGTCAACATTCAGCATGAGATTGAGATTTTGAATCGCGGCTCCTGATGCGCCCTTGCCCAGGTTATCCAGGCGAGCTACGAGGAGCGCTTCTTGAGTCGCGTCATTGGCAAAGACAACGATCTGCACGACGTTAGTTCCGATCATTGCCGTTGCGTCCAAAAATGCCCCGTCTCGCAGCACGGAGGAATCCTGAAAGGGAATGACTTGGATAAACTGTTCCCCTTGGTAGTAGTCTGCGATCGCATGGTGAATCTCTTGTCCCGACGGCGGATTGTCTAACGTCCAAAGCGGCAGCGGCACTTGAACCAACATTCCCTGCTCAAAATCTCCTACAGAAGGCACAAATAGCGGCGGCGTGGCTAAGCCAGAATAATGCTGCATTTCCTTAACGTGCTTGTGCCCAAACTGCGTTCCATAAATGCCGTAGGGATAGGCTGACCCTTTAGAACGCTGCGCTTCATCTTGCTGAGTGTGAAATGTGTCGTACTGCTTGATCAGACTTTTGCCGCCACCAGAGTAGCCTGACACCGCATTGATCGTTACGGGAAAGCGATCGCTTAGCAGTCCGCTCGCAATCAACGGACGAATGCAGCTCAAAAATCCAGTTGGATAGCAGCCTGGAACGCTGACAAATTGAGCATTCGCTACTTTCTCGCGCTGCCCTGGATTCAGTTCGGGGAAGCCATAGACCCAGCCCTCAGCCGTTCGATGGGCAGTACTCGCATCCAAAATTTTCACAGTTGGGTTGCTGACAAAGCTCACTGCCTCACGTGCAGCCTCATCTGGCAAGCAGAGGATGGCAACATCAACGGCATTGATTAGTTCTGCTCGCGCCGTTGCATCTTTGCGCTGAGACGGATCTAGACTGACTAGTTCGATATCGTCTCGTTGATTTAGCCGAGCGCAGATTTGTAAGCCTGTCGTTCCTGCTTCTCCATCAATGAAAACCTTGGGTTTAGTCATCTTGCGAGGGATGCCTTCAGTGGTGCAAACGCTTGAATGTGCCAACGTTTAGAGCAAACGAGCTACTCTAGAACTTCTCGATTTTACAGCATTGGTTGACTGCGATCGGGCAAATAGGATACTGCCATCTTGGCGTTGCCCAATAAAGAATGATTCAAGTAGATACTGGAATCCGACGATGCTTGA
>NZ_JCACKG010000106.1:0-11219 GCF_059505265.1 Myxacorys chilensis
CATCGCCTTTTAGCTTATTCAGCCCAACTTCACATAATTATCAACACAACCTAGTTATTATCTCTTATTTCCCAGCAGGTCTATTTATTGCATTCTGTAATGACCTTTTGAGATAAGAAACGGGCTATCTTACAATTTCTTTGGTGTTTGTCGATGAGTTAGTGAATGCGGGTTTTGCTAGTTGAGGACGATATCGCGATCGCAGACCTGGTTGCGCGATCGCTGAAAGAACATCATTATGCAGTAGATATTGCAGAAGATGGAGCAATCGGGTGGGAGTACGCTCAAAGTACGTCCTATGACTTGATTTTGCTGGATGTGGACTTGCCAAAGCTAGATGGAATTTCCCTGTGTCAACGTCTTCGTCATCATCGATGTGAAACTCCGATTGTGATGATGACGGCGAAAGCGGCTAGTGAGCATCAGATTCGGGGATTAGATGCAGGTGCAGATGATTATTTGGTCAAACCGATCAATTTAGGAGAGCTTCAAGCACGCGTTCGCGCCTTGCTAAGACGGGGAGTGGTTGCAGCAAATTCGCTTCTGGAAGTTGGGCATCTACGGCTCGATCCGCGATCGTGCCAAGTGACGTATGCCAAGAAATGCCTTGCGCTCACTCCAAAGGAATATAGCCTCTTAGAACTACTTTTGCGTCATCCCACTCGCGTTTTTAGCTGTGGAGACATCATCGAGCATCTGTGGACGTTTGATGATCCGCCTCAGGAAGATAGCGTAAAATCGCATATTAAAGGATTACGGCAGAAGTTAAAAGCAGTCGGTGCAACCGATTGGATTGAGAATGTGTATGGATTAGGATATCGATTGCGCGAGAGAATTAGTAACGCTGAAGAAGATAATGCCGAGGAAGATAATCAGAAATCGCTACCGCAACAGTATCATCAAGCGGTTGAAGAACTTTGGGAACAGTATCGCGAAACAATGGAAGAGCGTTTTATCGCATTGCAGCAAGCCATCGATTCTCCCATATTGACCCCTGAGCTTCGGCAAACCGCAGAACAAGCTGCGCACAAACTAGCTGGAGTTCTGGGAATGTTTGAACGAGATGAAGGAACGCAGATTGCGCGGCACCTTGAAAAAATATTTGAAACTGAGCCACAACCGCAACAAAATCAAATCGTGCGATCGCTGCTTCAACGCTTGGGCGAGATTTTGCGACAAGACAAGGTATCGCTCGCAGATTCTGTTGCAGAATCTGCGAGCCTGCTAAGCCCATCTATCCCAGAGACCATTGAATCTGAGTCTCCCCAGACTTGGCAGAAAGAAACGAAGACCGAGATCGCTTCGATTCGATCGTGGACTGTTCTCGCAGTAGACGATGACCCGATCATTCTAGCTACACTCAAACAAATGCTTGAACCTTGGGGAATGCGCGTCACTGGGATTGACAATCCGCTCAAATTTTGGGCTGTTCTTTCCCAGGTCAATCCAGATTTGCTGATTCTTGATGTCCAGATGCCACAACTCAGCGGCGTTGTCCTATGTCAGGCCATTCGCGCAAATCCAGCTTGGCAAAGTATCCCGATTATTTTTCTCACCGCTCATCAAGAATCTGCTACAGTACAGCAAATTTTTGCAGCCGGAGCGGATGATTATCTTGTAAAACCTGTTGTGGGTCAAGAACTGATTTCTCGTCTGACAAACCGATTAGAACGGATTCGTCTTCTACAAACGTTATCGATCAAAGATTCCATTACCGGACTGCCGAATCAATTCAACTCTAGTCAAGCGATCGCGGCGCTCATCAATTGCACTTCATCAGGATGCTTTGCGATCGCATCCCTGGCAAATCTAAAACAAATTAATGTTCAACAGGGTCACGCCTTTGGAAATCGAATTCTTAAACAAACTGGACAACGGTTACAAGCAATCTTTTGCAATGGTGAAGTTTTAGGGTATTGGGGAAATGGAGAATTCATTCTTGGAATTGCTGACACTCCTAAAGCAGTCGTTCAACCCCAACTATTAGATGCACTCAAAACGGTGCAGGATTCATTGCAAGTCATTTATCATGCTGCTGTGGTGGAATACTCAAGCAATAGCTCTACAGTGAGAACGCTTTATCAACTGGCAAATTCATTGTTAGCAAACTCATAGTTAGCAAACTCATTGTTAGAGGAGTGTCAATGACAACTGATTCAATAGAATTGGTCAATCTGGAAGCTGCCTTAAGCGCGATCGCAGATGCGATAGTTTGGGCAGGTGAAGATGGCAAAGTGACATGGTGCAATGCAGCGTTTGATCGATTGGTCGATCAGCCTCATGCCATGACGATTAACGCCAAATTAAGTGATCTGTTACCCTTACTGCAAAAGGGTCAACCGATTGAACCTCAAGCCTACCCCACTGCAAAAGCATTGAGTGGAGAAACGGTTCTGAGCGCGTATGAGTTTCAGCAAGCTAATCGCTGTTTAACGTTAGAAATTTCAGGCAACCGAGTCACCCTCGGCAATCAGGAAACTGCCGTTTTGGTGATTCGCGATGTCACGTCGCTAAGACCGTCAGCCGCCAAAAGCCAGACCACTGAGGACGCCCTCCGGCGAAGTGAAGCGGAGTATCGGGCTTTTGTGACCGCAACTGCCCAAGCCGTCTGGATGACCAACGCGGCGGGAGAAGTCGTCGATGACATCCCGCTTTGGTGTGCGCTCACCGGGCGGAGCCAAGACAGCGCTAAAGGATGGGGATGGCTTGAGAGCGTTCACCCTGACGATCGCGCCTCTACAGCACAGGTCTGGCTAGACGCCGTTAAATCTGGAAAGATCTATGAGGATGAGCAGCGTGTTCGCGTGGCATCGGGCGAGTATCGGCTTTTTGCCGTTCGAGGCGTGCCCCTTCTCGATGACCAAGGCAACATTCAAAAATGGATTGGAACGCAAACCGATATTACAGAACAAAAACAAGCTGAAGAAACATTGCGGCGTCAAAATGCCCTGCTGCAAGCTCAACAACAAACCTTACAGGAGAAAGAAGCTCAGTATAAAACAATTTTTGAAGCGATTACGGATGGCTTATATATTACTGACCTAGAGACCACAAACCCAGTTGAAGTTAATCCTGCCGCTTGCAGAATGCATGGATACGAGTACGAAGAATTTTTAGCGCTCCATCCATCGACCTATATTCATCCCAGCACTCTCCCTGTTTTCCAAGAGTACATAGAAACGGTGAGAGCAGGGCAACAATTTTATGGTCAAGCCATTGACATTCATAAAGATGGCAGCTTGATTAATGTGGAAATCAAAGGAACAACGTGCAGTTACAATGGGAAGCCTCACGTTTTAGCGATCGTGCGGGACATTAGCGATCGCAAGTCAGCCGAAGAAGCCTTACGCCGTAGCGAACTGAAATATCGCAATCTGTTTGAGAATGCTCAAGTTGGAATTTACCGGATCAGTTTAGAAAATGGACTGATTCTTGAAGCCAACCCTTATGCGATCGCAGCCATAGGGTACGACTCGATCGATGAAGTTGTGGGCAAGAAATACACCACTGACTTTTATGCTGATCTCGCTGAACGAGCATTGGTGCTAACCGAAGTTCATCAACACGGCAAAGTCACGAACTATGAAATGCAGTTTTGCCATCGAGATGGATCAATCCGATGGGGCATGTTTACGCTTTCCCTTAATCTGGCAGAGAACCTGTTAGAAGCGGTATTTGTCGATATTACGCCGCGAAAACAAACCGAAGAGGCTCTGCGGCGCAGCGAACTGAAATACCGTCATTTGTTCGAGAATTCTCAAGTGGGAATCGGACGCACGCGCATTGAAGACGGGCTTTTTCTCGATGCCAATCAACGCTGTGCCGACATTCTTCATCTCAGCTCGCCTAGCGATTTAATTGGGAAACGCTTCACCAGCGAATTTCAAGCCAATCCTCAAGCTCGACAACTGATGTTAAACGAGCTACGGCAAAACGGCGAGGTGCGCGATTTAGAAACAGAACTGCACCGTGCGGATGGGTCTACAGGATGGGGCTTGTTTTCGTTGCGTCCGAGTTTAGAGGAAGATTGCCTTGAGTTTGTCATGGTAGACATCAGCGATCGCAAAGCCGCCGAAGAAGCACTCCAACGCCGCGCTGAACTAGATAATTTGCTCAGTCAAATTTCCCGGCAGTTCATCGACCAAGATGCAGAAACCGCGATTCAGGCTGTCTTAGCGTTGATTACTCGTCATATTGGTGCAGAGCGAGGCTGCCTCTTTGAGTACCACAACGATCAGGCTGAATGTCAATTGCTGTATGAATGGTGTGGTGAGAATATTTCCCCTCTCACCCCCGAAGCAAGAGGATCGAGTGTTCCTGAATATCCACTTTTACATCAACAATTTTTAGCTGGAGAAGTATTGTACACGACCGATATTCAGACGATTCCCGATGGACCAGAGCGGCAGTTATTTACACGGCAGTCCATTCAATCATTGCTGGGAGTGCCCATCATCTATCAAGGTGATGTGACAGGATTTATTGGACTGGATGTGGTTCACTTTCAAAAAACGTGGAGTCAGGAAGATGTTAAGAGCCTCAAACTTGTTGGCGAACTGATTGCGATCGGGCGAGCAAGACACAAAGCCGAAGCAGATTTACGCATTGCCAAGGAAGCGGCTGAAGCTGCCAACATCGCGAAAAGTACTTTTTTAGCAAACATGAGCCATGAGCTACGTACACCGCTGAATGCGATTTTGGGATTTGCTCAATTAATGGAACGCGATGTGGCTCTCTCCGATCGACAACGGAATTCTCTTGCCATTATTAATCGCAGTGGTGAACATCTATTGAGCCTGATTAACGATGTATTGGAAATGTCTAAAATCGAGGCAGGACGAACGACGCTTAATCTAGTCGCATTCGATTTGCATTATCTTTTGCAGACCCTACATGAGATGTTTCTCATTCGGACAAAAGCAAAACGGTTATCGCTCGATTTTGAGATTGCCTCAGACTTGCCTCAATATATTACGGCTGATGAAAGTAAGTTACGTCAAGTATTCATCAATCTATTAACCAACGCCGTTAAGTTTACTGATACGGGCAGCATTAAACTCTGTGCTAATTCGATTGATCCGTTAACGTTAACTCTCCGGTTCGAGGTTCACGATAGCGGATGTGGCATTGCTCCAAACGAGATTGATGGTCTATTCCGCCCGTTCATTCAAACCAGTAGCGGGTTGCAGATCCGGGAAGGAACCGGATTAGGTTTAACAATTAGTCGTCGATTTGTGCAGTTGATGGGCGGCGATATTCAGGTTAAGACAGCCTTGGGGAAAGGCTCTACCTTTAGTTTTGACCTTCCGGTTGCGATCGCAGAAGTCAAGGAAGTTGTACCCTCATCGCCACTGCGACGCGTTCTACAGCTTGCGCCCAATCAGTTGAGCTACCGCATTTTGGTGGTTGACGATCGCGCCGAAAATCGCAGTCTTGTTGAGCAATTACTAACAGCCGTCGGATTTGAAACGCGATCGGCAATTCATGGAAAAGACGCGATCGCTTGGTGGCAACAATGGAAACCGCACTTAATTTTGATGGATATGCGGATGCCCGTGATCGATGGATATGAAGCCACCCGTCAAATTCGCGCACTTGAAGCTACTGATCATCACACGAAAATCATTGCGTTAACCGCAAGTGCTTTTGAGGAACAACGCGCGTCCATTCTAGCCGCAGGCTGTGATGATTTTGTAGCGAAACCCTTTCGAGAGTCGCTGCTTTTTGACAAGCTTGCCGAGCATTTGGGTGTTACTTATATCTGCGACGAAGAGAGAGAAACTTCTTCTTTCTCCTCGTCTTTTGGTTTAGCTCGCTTAAGTCTTCAAAACATGCCCATTGAATGGATTACAGAACTGCATCAAGCGGCACTTGCTGTTGATGCAGAGCGAATTGCACAATTGATCAAGCAAATTCCAGACTGTGGTTCTTTCGAAGTTGCACAAAGCGCTAATCAAGAGTTAGCAGATGTATTAACCGAACTGACTCAGCAATTCTGTTTCGATGAAATTCTCGAACTGACAGAATGTTGACTTCTACCAGGACTGCTGTCTGGAAAGAGGGGTGCCTACGTCAGGAGAAATTTGATCTGCAATTACGGCAATCCCTGTTACGATCGTTCCCTGCGGCGGCGTTGGAGCGGTCGAAGGATTGCTGGGATAGGTTGAACCGTTAAATTTCAAACTGTGGTAGCTTGGCTTCGCACCGCCACCTGCAACAAATAGCACCAAATCGCGCCAACCTTTTGTTTTTTTACCGCTCACCACAATCGGATTGTTCACGAGCGTATGCTGGGAGATCCGCTTGTAAGATCCAGAGCCCGTTCCTTTGAAAATCATCATCGTACAGCCGCCTGTGCCACACACTGATGATCCTGTCAAATACGCGATCGCTTCAGATCTTCCATCACCATCTAAATCAATCGAATTGTAAAGATAGCGAACGCCAGCAACATTACCTGATAGTTCGCGAATGATAGCTTGCTGCAATGCTGGTGCTTCGCTTGTTGCTGAACGTTCGTATGTCAAGGCTCGAAAGCGAATGCCTTCAACATTCGGTAAGGTTTGAATCGGACGATTCGCGCTTTCTGACTGGGCCTGAGAGTGATTTTCTGGAGATGCACCGACGCTTAAACTGGCTCCAAGAGCAATTGTAAATAGCATCAGCGTACGATGAATTTTCATAGCTATTTTCGACCAGAGATGAACGAGTTGAGGTAGGTTCACTTAGCTTCAAGCTGAAATCTAATAATTCCAGCTTAGATTTTTACTGCCTCAATAATACTGAGCAGCGACGACGTTGGAATCACCCGTATGAGTTCAAACCCATTTGATCGCAACAATGTCCGATACTCTGCTTCGGTGCGTTCCCGTCCACCCGTCATCAACAGCATGATCACGTCAATAAATTTCATTGGAGAGGGTTCATTATCTGTTGGAATAATGCCTTCTAATAGCATCAGCTTGCCATCCTCCGGCATTGCTTGATGACAATTTCTCAAGATAATTGATGCCTTTTCATCGTTCCAATCGTGAATAATCCATCGCAGCAAGTAAGCATCGCCGCCCGATGGAACGGACTCAAAAAAGCTTCCTGCAACAGTTTGAGCATTCACACCATCCAAGCGAACGTTGGCAATAATTTCGGGTAGGTCAAACAAAATTCCATTCAGATTTGGATGAGTCCGCAAAATCGTAGATAGTAAGCTCCCTTGTGCTCCTCCTACATCCACGATCGTATTGAATCTAGAAAAGTCATAGCTTGCTACAACAGCTTGGGCGATCGCAGATCCCATACTGGACATGGATTGCGAGAATATCATTCCATCTTCAGGATGTTGAGCGTAGTGCTCCCAAATTGACCTTCCAGTGACGGTATCAAAGGCAATCTCGCCTGTTTGTAGACTGTCTAATCCGTGGCTCCAGCCTAAAGAATGGTCATAGCCCATTTGTGCCATCACTGCATACCGCATTGAGTCAGGAGCATTACTCTGAAGGGTTGCCGCCAGCGGAGTGAGCGCAAAGTGCTGATCTGCAAGTTCGGTAAAGATGCCCACACTCGCCAGAGCCCGCATCAGTCGGTATAGCGATCGCGGATCACAATCCGTTTCTTGTGCGAGTTGTGAGATCGGTTTAGGTTCATCATCAAACAAATCCGCAATGCCTAACTTGGCGGCCAGATACACCGATCGCGCAGTCCAGAATCCACCAATCAGATTGAGTACTGTCTCTTGAGGGGCAACTTCGACTTTTTCCATCGCTAACATGATTTCAGACTCCAGTTCATTAAGGTCTAGTGGCTATAGTTAAGCTTCAACAAGATCGAGGGCTGTCTGATTGAAAAATGCCTCGAAATTTTCTGGCTTTGTGAATTGCAGATACTCATTCACCAGTGCTGGAGTCAGCAACTCGATCAGGAATTTGTTTTCAACCCAAAATTCAATCACCTTGAAGGGGCCGCGATCGCAGAATCGAACCAGCCATCCTTCTCGGTAGGCAATTTGTTCAATCTCTTCTTGCGAGGTGGGTACAGAAATAGCGGCATGAACGGAAAGAAAGGTTTGAGGAATATTTCCAGATAAAAACCCGGCTTCTTGAAAATCGGGAATTAACTGAGTACCAGCAGGTAAAAGCTCGATCGCGGTTCCATAATCGTCGTTGCTAACAACCATGTAACTGCCCTCGTGAACCGGAAAGGGAAACCGACGACCTTGTAACACTTCTGCAAGAACATTACCAACATGCGACGGATCGTTAACAGCAACAGAAATGTGATGAAGCATAGTGACCTCAGAAAATAATGATGGTTGAAACTAAACTGCAATTATGCAAATTCAGGTTTAAGGGAGTGCTTGGGTGCGTTCCAGTTCCCTGTTTGCTGATGTTGCTCATAATAAACAGCGATCGGGGAGAAATAGAGGAGTTTTTGTGTAGAGTCAGTAATTTCTGAGCAAAATTTAAGCAATTCTTAGAGCAATCATTTATTTTTGCTAATGTTGCTTTAAGTATTTAAAGCAACATCATATAATTTGCTGCGAGTGGCGAACATTTGATGGAGATGACCGTACCCAAAGCTGACATTTTAGTAATCGATGATACTCCGGAGAACCTGAATCTTTTATCTTCCATGTTGAGCGATCGCGGTTACAAGGTTCGCAGTGTCACCAAAGGCTCTACGGGCATTCGAGGAGCGCAAACGATGCCGCCAGATTTGATTTTGCTGGATGTGAATATGCCCCAGATGAATGGGTACGAAGTCTGTGAACACCTCAAAGCCGACGATCGCACCCGCGACATTCCAATTATTTTTATTAGCGCCTTAGAAACGGTTAGCGACAAAGTAAAAGCGTTTCAGGCAGGTGGCGTTGATTACATTACAAAACCATTTCAGATCGAAGAAGTACTCGCCAGAATTGAAACCCATTTAACATTGCGACAATTACAAAATCAACTGCGATCGCAAAACGAACAACTTCAGCAAGAAATTCGCGAGCGAAAACATGCCGAAGAAAAATTTGCAGCCATTTTTCGGCAAAGCCCAAATCCGATTGCGATCGTTACGATACCAGAAGGACGATTTATCGAAGTAAATTTCAGCTTCCTCAGTATGAGTGGCTACACACTCGATGCTGTAATTGGCTATTCGATCGCGCAGTTACACTTAGGTCACGATTCAGCCGCATTTCTGAGCCGCCTCCAAACAAATGAACCCATTCACAATTTAGAGTTTGAACTGCTCACCCGTTCAGGCAGTGTAAAAAGTATTTTGTTATCGCTTGATCACATTGAAATCAACGGCGAAACCTACGCCTTAATGATTGCGAACGACATCACTGAGCGTAAACGACTGGAAAATGAATTTATCTCTTTGGTCAGCCATGAGTTACGCACACCCTTAACATCAATGATGGGTTCACTTGACTTACTCAGCACCGGACAGTTAGGCAGCTTAACCGAACAAGGACAGCAGGTTCTTAATATTGGTGTGAAGAATGCGGAACGCTTGATTCGCCTGATTAACGACATTCTAGACCTCGAACGCATTCGTTCTGGCAAGATTACAATGAGCAAACAATCGTGTAATCTAGCTGAACTCATGGCTCAGGCAACTGAGGAAATGCAATCAATGGCAGATCGATCGTGCATCCAATTGATTACAGAACCGCTTCCCATTCTGCTGTATGCTGATCCCGATCGCATCGTGCAAACCCTGACCAATCTTTTAAGTAACGCTATCAAATTTTCAGAAGCCGAAGCAATAGTTCGGATGCATGCACAACCGTTAACTTTGAACAACAGAACTTCAAGCGTTCGCATTAGCGTGACTGATCAAGGACGAGGCATTCCCGCCAATCAGCTACAAACCATCTTCGAGCGCTTTCAGCAAGTTGATGCTTCTGATGCTCGGCAGAAAGGGGGAACAGGTCTCGGATTAGCAATTTGCCGTAACATTGTTGAGCAGCATCACGGTAAAATTTGGGCAGAAAGCATGATTAGCAAAGGCAGCACATTTCACATCGAATTGCCGCTCAACGTCGTCCTCCAATAAAATTCGCTTCCCCTTTCCCTCTTTACTCCCCGACTTCTCCTCGGTTTAGCGTTAACCTGTCAACATCAGCGTTCTAGGGTGCAACTATGAAAAAACAAATTCTGATCGTCGATGATGAAGACGACGTTCGAGCGATCGCGACCCTCGGACTTCAAATGGGCGCAGGTTGGACAGTTTTAACAGCAAGTTCTGGTGCAGAAGGAATTGCGATCGCTGCTCAACATCAACCCGATGCAATTCTGCTGGACTTAATGATGCCGGATATGGATGGTCGCGCCACTTTGCAGCAACTCAAGCAATACCCAGTGACACAATCGATTCCCGTTATTCTGATGACAGCTAAGATGCAACTTTCTGAGCAGCGGAGTTTCAATGATCTAGAAGTCGCTGCAGTCTTTACTAAACCGTTTCGTCCGCTCACCCTAGCACAGCAGATTATTGATGTCCTAACATGGGTTTGAGATCAGCATTTATGAAAAGAATTTCACTCTGAATTTGTCAATTTAAGAGGATGCTTGGAAAGTTCGTGAGGTCGTACAAAGCTCACTCGTGTAAGCTGCGAATCGTAACGTACACAGCACCGAGAGAGCAAATGAGTAAAGTCTACCCTAGCGACCTATCGCCCCACCAATACGAATGTCTCAGCGATATCCTTCCCGCAAAACCTGCTTTGACTAAGTCTGGATGTGTTCTAGTTTGGAGCGATCGCAACACGCTCTTGATCTTTGACCAGCAATTTTCAATTGGGGAGAACTCTGGCGAATACGGAGGTAAGATGACGTTTGCTCCTGCTGATTGAATCAATGCGGCGATGGTTGCTCTATTGACTTTGCCACAATTTATGCCTCATCACCTACCCGTGAAGCTCTCAGGCTAGGTCAGATAACAATTAAGTGTCTCTTGATCCGCTCGGTCGTTAGCGATTTGCAAATTCCGTTTTTTTATCGTCCATTGGAAGCTAGCTGTCCCAATGAAAATCACGATAAGAGGCATCAACGGCTGCAACACATCCCACAGCTTCTTTTCCTTCAATCAATGTTGGCTCAATGCCTACAGTACTGATACAGCTAATTTCTCTCAAGCTTCTGAAGTTCTTATTTCTTTCGCGCAGCGCCCCCTTAGGTTGTGTTGATAATTATGTGAAGTTGGGCTGAATAAGCTAAAAGGCGATG
>NZ_JCACKG010000107.1:0-11102 GCF_059505265.1 Myxacorys chilensis
ACACTGATTCTAAGCGAAATGCAATTCTAAATTCAACATCTACAACTGTAGTAATAATACAGTTTAATATTTGGATGCTGAAGATTCGCTGAAGCGATCGAGCAATTCTACGGCTCTAGAATTACTATCTAACCTGAGTTCGGGATAAGGAATTGCCAAAAACCTTGATTTCTCGTACCTTTTGGCTTTAATAAACGCAAAGGCATTGTCAATAAAGTTCATAAATACAATTATTGTCAATAGAAAAGTCTATTGACAATAGTGTGTAAGGCAGTAGTTTGGTCAAGTCTTTCAGTGTTTGGTTTAACCCGAAATCAGGTTATGACTACCTAATGACAACCATCTACCACCTACACTTCATAACAGCGGACGAACGGGAACCATTGGTGATGAGTTCAAGATTATCTGCCCCCGCTACATTTTGCCGTTATGCTGCTAGATTATCTACGGAAGATGTTTATCAAGGTTATCTGCCAGCGCTCAGAACCAAGTTACTTCGGAGCTATCTGTAAGACAAGGTTTTGAGACATCTGCTCAGACACACTACAAGATACGAGCTACAAGTGCTTGCGTTGACAAGTCTCTGTCCTCTCCCTAAGCTTGAGAGATGAAGGTGAGGGACATCATCAAACTGATTGAGCAAGAGGGTTGGTATTTGGCACGGACACGGGGCAGCCACCGTCAATACAAGCATCCCAACAAGCCAGGTCTAGTAACTGTACCCGGGAAACCAGGTGATGATTTAGCTCCAGGAACGTTGGATAGCATCTTGAAGCAAGCGGGATTGAAATAATGCAGTACCTTATCGTCATTGAGAAGACAGAAACTGGATATTCTGCTTATTCTCCTGACCTCCTCGGGTGTGTCTCAACCGGGGCAACCCGTGAAGAAGTTGAACAGAATATGCATGAAGCAATGGCGTTCCACCTTGATGGCTTGAAGTTGGAGGGTTTAGAGATCCCACAGCCTACGACCTCATCCGCCTATGTTGAGGTGGCAGCCTAGCACTGCGTTGAGGTAGACGGTGATTATCGATCGCGGAGAGACTGAACCACATCAATGACGCAGTGGGCAGCGCGATCGCACTCTTCTTCCGTATTAAATCGCCCAATTCCAAATCGTAACGAGGCATACGCCAATGCATCTGATAATCCCAATGCTTGCAATACGTGGGATGGTGTAACCTTCGCTGACGTACATGCAGAACCAGACGACACGGCAATCACTGGCTGCAATGCTAATAACAATGCTTGTCCATCTACCCCTTCAATACTCACATTTAGATTTCCCAGCAATCGTTGAGTTGGATGACCGTTAAGATGAATGCCGTCGATCGATTGAAGAGATTGCCACAAGTGATCGCGCAATCCTGAAATCCGCGCTGATTCTGATGGCAGCTCTTCCAGCGCAATTTCAACCGCTTTACCCAATCCAACAATGAGCGGAGTAGAGAGCGTTCCGGCTCGTAGTCCTCGTTCTTGCCCGCCACCGTGAAACTGGGGAGCGATCTGCACACGTGGATCTCTGCGACGGACGTACAACGCTCCAATTCCTTTCGAGCCGTAAACTTTGTGAGCCGTGAGCGACATCAGGTCGATCTTCATTGCTTCCACATCAAGCGGAATTTTACCGATCGCTTGCGCGGCATCGGTGTGAAAGAGAATATTGAGATCGCGACACAACGCTCCAATCTCTGCAAGCGGCTGCAACACTCCAATTTCGTTATTTGCTGCCATAACAGAAACTAAAATTGTGTCGTCTCGCAAAGCTTTTTCTAGCGTATCTACATCAATCAGTCCATCAGCTTGAACTGGCAGAAAGGTAATCTCAAACCCAAGCGATGCTAAATAGCGACACGGATCAAGAACAGCATTATGTTCTGTTTGCAGCGTGATGATGTGTCTTCCTCGACTGAAATACGATTCTGCAACCCCTTTGATCGCTAAATTATTTGCTTCCGTTGCACCGCTAGTGAAGATGATTTCTTCTGGAGTTGCACCAATGGCGGCAGCTAAAATGTCTCGTGCCTGTGCGATCGCGGCTTCCGCTTCCCATCCATACGCATGACCTACACTGGAGGCATTGCCAAAATGCGTTGTGAAATAGGGCAACATCGCGGCTAAAACGCGATCGTCAACGGGCGTTGTGGCGTGACAATCGAGATAAATCGGACGATCCATAGCGGTTAGAGCAGTTTCTTTAATGCGATCGTAAACCCTGGAACCACATCTTCGCCGCTTAATATCGCGTCGGCAGGGTATTGAGTAACTGAGCGATCGGCGCGATACGCATAAGCACAGCGATGCTGACGATCAACTAGCCATCCCAAACGAACGCCATTTTCGATGTACTCTTGCATCTTTTCTTGCAAAACGTCCAACGAATCAGATTTAGAGCGGATCTCAATCACAAAGTCAGGCGCTAATGGAATAAACTTATCTTCTTCCTCATCCCAATTCTCAGCCAGTCGCCCTTTTGCAACAAACGCAGCATCGGGGGAACGAAGCGCCCCATTTGGCAGCCGAAAGCCACCACTTGAACTGAAAACCTCGCCTAGATCATGCTCTTCTACCCAATTCAGCAGGTAAGCTCCCGCTTTTAATTCTCGATTGCTTGAAATTCCACCTGTTGGAGCCATCGCAAGAATTGTCCCATCTGCGTTTTGTTCAAATCGCAATTCTGGGTTTTTAGAACTCATGAGCATCAGTTCTTCATCGGTGACAGTGACGGTTGAATTTCCCATTGCGCTCCCCCAGAATGCAGATTAAGTTGACTATAAAAGATTTCGGCTATGGCACAACGCGCAATTTCTCCAAAATTGAGTCAGGCGCTGATCGCCCTTGGCAGCAATTTAGGCGATTCTTACACCATTTTAGAATCTGCTTTAGAAGCATTGAACCAATCATCAGGAATTCGAGTGGAAGCACAATCGCACTGGTACAAAACTAAACCGATCGGGCCGCCTCAGCCGGACTATCTCAACGGTTGCGCCTTGCTGCAAACCACGCTCACACCTCACGCCTTACTTGCCACCCTCTTCGCAATCGAAGCCGAATTTGGTCGCGAACGCCGTGAACGTTGGGGCGCACGTACCCTTGACTTAGACCTACTCTTATTTGATGATGTGATTCTGCAAACTCCTGATTTGCAGGTTCCCCATCCTCGGATGAACCAACGAGCTTTTGTTCTCGTTCCCCTCGCCGAGATTGCCCCCGACTGGATTGAGCCACGATCGCAGCGCTCAATTTTAGAACTAGCCCGTGCGATCGATACCTCCGACATTCAACCTCTTTCTTCGCGAAGCGGGGCGAAGCTCTCCCGCTTCGCGAAGCGGGGCGAAGCTCTCCCTCATCCCTCATCCCTCATCCCTAAATCAATGCCCCTGGGTTCAGAACCACCCCAACTCCTCGAACATCGCCTCACCTACAAAGGGCGCAAATTCGACTTTGAAGTCAATCGACTCCGTTTGCCTAATCAATCTGAGGGCGACTGGGAATGTATTCGTCATCCCGGTGGCGCATTGGTGATTCCAGTCACCTCTGAAGGCAAGCTTGTTTTGGTCAATCAATACCGCTTTCTCGTGCAAGGACGATTGCTAGAGTTTCCCGCCGGAACCGTGGAAATAGGCGAGAACCCCCTAGAGACCATCCAACGCGAGATCGAAGAAGAAACCGGATATCGGGGCAACCAGTGGCAGAAGTTGGGAGAGTTTTTCTTGGCTCCGGGCTATTCTGACGAAGTGATTTATGCCTTTCTGGCTCAAGATTTGCAGCTTTTGGAGCATCCGCCAGAACAAGATGAGGATGAGGATATTCAAACTGTATTGATGACGCCTGAGGAAGTCGAGAAAGCAATCTATGCAGGCGATTTGACCGACTCGAAATCGATTTCGAGCTTTATGCTGGCACGTCCAATCTTATTAGGCAGTTCGTAGGTGTCAACAGAGCAGAATTTGCTAGGGTAAGGGAACTGCTCGCCCTATGATTTCTAGCCTAGTATGTCTGATTTAGTTTTGTTTTGGCATCGTCGCGATCTGCGAATTTCAGACAATCTTGGACTAGCAATGGCGCGACAGCGCAGCCCCAAAGTCGTCAGTGTGTTTTGCCTCGATCCAGGCATTCTGAATCGCGATGATGTTGCGCCTGCCCGCGTGACCTATATGATTGGCAGCTTACGATCGCTGCAAGAGCGCTATGCCCAAGTCGGCGGTCAACTGCTGATTCTCAACGCCAATCCGCGTCAAGCTATTCCTGCACTGGCAACGGCGTTAGGTGCAAAAACTGTGTTTTTCAATTGGGACGTTGAGCCATATGCCCACGAGCGCGATCGCGCCGTAATCTCTGCCCTGGGCGATGCCAAAATTGACGTTAAAACTTGCTGGGATCAACTGCTTCACTCGCCCGAAGAAATTCAATCGGGTTCCGGTTCGCCCTACACTGTTTATTCACCGTTTTGGAAAAACTGGAGTAGTAAACCAAAAGCGGAACCCGTTCCCGATTTAACGCAGGTAGAAGGATTATCGGAGCGCGAACTAGAAGCGGCAAAAACAGTACGGGTAATTGCGCTGCCCACGGCTAAAGAACTAGGCTTTGGTTGGGACAATCTCCTCATGCTTGCTCCCGGAGAAGAGGCGGCACAAGAGCGATTAGACGAATTTTGTGATCAAGCGATCGCAGAGTACCGAGACCAGCGCAACTATCCCGCTCAGCCTGGAACCTCTCTTTTGAGCGCTGCCCTCAAGTTTGGGGTGATCGGCGTCCGCACGGTTTGGGCAGCGACGGTTGATGCCACGAAACAAAGCCGCAGCGATGAGACAAAAGAGAACATCCGCGTGTGGCGTCAGGAGATCGCGTGGCGAGAATTCTATCAACACGCGCTGTATTTCTTCCCAGAATTGGCAGAAGGCGCATACCGAAAAGTATTAAAAACCTTCCCGTGGGAGAACAACGAAAAATACTTCCAAGCCTGGTGCGAGGGAAAAACCGGATACCCGATCGTTGATGCAGCGATGCGTCAGATGAATGAAGTGGGCTGGATGCACAATCGGTGCCGGATGATTGTCGCCAGCTTTCTGACTAAAGATCTGGTCGTCGATTATCGCTTAGGTGAGAAATATTTTATGCAACGGCTCTATGATGGCGATGTGTCAGCCAATAATGGTGGCTGGCAGTGGAGTACATCGAGCGGCATGGATCCAAAACCTTTGCGAATTTTTAATCCGGCGAGTCAAGCAAAGAAATTTGACCCGGAAGGTGAATATATTCGGGAATGGCTACCAGAGTTGCGGCGGGTTGAAACGGAGAACTTGATTTCTGGAAAGATCGATCAAAATGAGCGCGATCGCGCAGGCTATCCAAGACCAATCATCGATCACGCCGTGCAACAGCGCAAATTCAAAGAGATGTATCAGCAGCAAAAACAAGCAACGGGTGCTGAAGGCGGCGCTTAGGCAATGTCGTCGGGGTTGATGCCCAGCGATCGTAATCGTTCAGCTAATCGATCTGCGCGTTGTCGTTCTTCCTCTGCGCGTTGTCGTGCTTGATTCGCTGATTCGTCTGGCGTAGGAACTAGACTGCCATCGCCGCCAAAATAGCGGAGTTGATTGTTTTTCACCCCCAGAAACAGTTGAAGTTCTTCACTCCAGCGCCAACCCTTCTCATTGAGTGGAATCTCTTGATATTCATGCCCATCTAAGCGCAATCCTACGAACTCAAGCGTAGTGGGTGAAAACCAGAAATATTCTGGGGTACGGAAACGGTCTTGATAAAGCAATTTCTTCAGCGTGCGGTCAGTGTCTTCTGTCGTCGGTGACAGTAGCTCAATGATGATATTGGGATATTTACCGTCTTCTTCCCACACAACCCAAGAGTTTCGATGGCGTCGTTCAGTGGGTTTAACTAAGAAGAAGTCGGGTCCTCGAAACTCTCGATTTCGGAGTTGTTGACGACTAAAATAAACGGTAAGGTTTGCACCAATAAAGAAGTCTGAGCGATCTTGCCAGAGAAACTCTAGACACGCCACAAGTAACGTCAGTTGGGCGTAATGCACAGATGATTCCATTTCTGGCTCGTCGCTTTCAAGGTGAGTAGCATCAGGTAGAAGATCTGCAAATTCTTTTGCAGTTAGGCTCATGGGTCGTTCCTTTGAAGCGCAACTTCAATTCCTTTCACTCTAATCACTCTAAGTCTTGTCAACCAATTATGTGAACGAATCAGCACCAACTTCAACAAAAAAGGGCTTCAACAAAAAAAAGGGACGTTCGACTGAACATCCCTTAGAGTGTATGGATTCTTTAAAGACTTTAGACAAGCTGGCGTTGCTCCGCTTCTAGCAAAGCCAACAGCGCATTATCCCCTTTCTCCTGGGCACTTTGAATGCGACGTTGCAGATTGCGCTCTAGGTTAGCCTGGTGAACCCTTGATAGGTTTCTGGATAAAGCGATCGCAGACACAGTAAGCGGCGTTTTAACACTTTTAGTCGGTTTCGGGCGTGTTACTGTCGTCCGCTCTCCGTTTGGCTGCACTTGGTAGGTGCTGCCTCGATAGGTTAACTGGTAGGCTGAGCGAGGTTGATAGGTAGCTGGAGCAGGCTGCTGATGGGGATCGAGCCGGTAGACACTTCCGCGATAGGTTAGGGTGAATGGCTCTCGAACGTTCTCGAACCGATCGCTGTCTGTACGCTTAGGTTGGGTCGGGTCGTATTCGTAGGAAGAACCGCGATAAATTAGCTTCATAGTCGCCTCTGAGAAAAAGTAGCGTGGGTAGGTAATGAGGCGCGTTCCTTCAGGAGAACTCCTTACTTCCGTCTCGTTCAGCGCAGGCTTACTAAAGATGAACGTACATATCTGTATTATATGTTACGCTTTTGCGCTTTTGTAGAATAATACAAAGCTAAACAAATCCGGGTTTGAGCACAATCTGTCCTGAGACGGTAAAAACTTAGCCATTTAAAGTACTTTTCTATCGAGAGTTAGACTGCGATCGCGGTGGGGATCAGTACCGTAGGCAAGGAAGGTACAGAAAGTAGTTATGGATATTCAAACACCGGACTGGGTCAAGCACGCCGTCTTCTATCAAATTTTTCCCGATCGCTTTGCTCGGAGCCAAGAACCTCATAAGCGATTGCTCGAAGCTGACCGTTGGGAAGATTGGCACGCAGTGCCAACTCTACAAGGCTATAAAGGCGGCGACCTGTGGGGTGTGATTGAAAAGCTTGACTACCTTCAAGACTTGGGAATTACAGCGATTTATTTCACCCCGATTTTTCAGTCGGCAAGTAACCATCGCTACCATACCCACGACTATTACACCATTGACCCTCTATTAGGCGGGAATGAAGCATTTAAAGACCTGTTAACAGCCGCCCATCAGCGCGATATCAAAGTTGTTCTTGATGGAGTGTTCAATCATTCAAGTCGTGGCTTTTTCTTCTTTCACGATGTGCTGGAAAACGGTCCTCATTCGCCTTGGGTAGATTGGTTTAGAATTCACCAATTTCCGGTTAATCCTTACAACGGGGAGTACCCTGCAAACTACGAAGGTTGGGCAGATAATCGAGCACTGCCCGTGTTCAATCACGACAATCCTGAAGTGCGAGAGTACATTATGGAGATTGCCGAATATTGGATTAAATTAGGCATTGATGGGTGGCGGTTGGATGTGCCGTTTGAGGTGAAAACGCCAGGATTTTGGCAGGAGTTTCGCGATCGCGTCAAGGCAATCAATCCTGACGCCTATATTGTGGGTGAAGTGTGGCACGACTCGCGAGAATGGCTCGACGGTACACAGTTTGATGGCGTGATGAACTATCTGTTTGCAGGACCGACGATCGCGTTTGCAGCTGGCGATCGCGTAGCCATGGAACAGGTTCAAAGCCGTGATTATCAGCCCTACCCGCCCCTGTTTGCGGCAGAATATGCCTCTAAAATTGAAGAGTTGCTCAACATGTATCCTTGGGAAATTCAGCTAACGCAACTGAATCTACTGGCAAGTCATGATACAGCCCGCTTAGCGACGATCGCAGATGGCGATCGCACCAGTGTTGAACTTTCTACTCTTTTACTTCTCACCTTTCCAGGTGCGCCCAGCATTTACTACGGCGATGAAGTTGGATTACCTGGCGCGATCGATCCAGATTCGCGGCGCGGCTTTCCCCTAGAAACAAATTGGGACTACAAGATTTACGAGTGCCATCGACAGCTAATTGCGCTGCGTCATGCTCATCCTGCTTTGCGGACAGGAGACTATAGAGTTTTATATGCCGAAGGAACAACCTATGTGTTTGCGCGACGACTTGGCGCTGAGGAGATTATAGTCGCCGTCAACATTGGTACATCTGAGGTAAAAGCTCATCTGAATATCTCGAAGACAGAGTTAAAGTCTCGCCCGAATAAAATTCTTTATGGCTCTATCTCAATGGAATGGGCAGACGATCGCTTAACACTCGATTTGCCACCTCGATCGGGTGGTATTTTGGCTGAAATTTGATCTCTACACGAAGGAAGAGAAGCAATCCTACTTTAGGCAAGATGGCTAGTAACTTGCTCCTGATTATGCTGTTCTCAGTTAAAAATTTTTAGGAGTTATTAATTATGTCAACTGATCCAAACATTGATGTTAGCCGTCAACAAGAAAAAGGGGATGACCTGGTAAATGCCAATCCTCAGCTTGACGCCAATGAGAAACAGCTAGAGCTTGTCAACAAACAAGGCGACGGAGTTGATCAAGCTGATTTAGCGAAGCCCCAGACTTCAGCAGACGTGCAAGCAGCAAAGCGCGATGATGTGGATGAGCAAGGCGCGGACAAACTGCCTTCTGAAATTACCGATAAGCTCATGGACGGTTCTGATCAAGTGTTTATGGCAGCATTCAAGAACGGTCAGCACGATGGTTTAAGCCGTGAAGCTGCTATGCAAATGGCTTGGAACAGCGTGAAAGGAGGATTTGTTCGGAGCGACGATGGAAGCTGGCATCGCAAGTCTGGAGCGGATGATAGAACTATCAATTCCGGTGTAGGTGGAAGTGCAAGCTAAAAGGTAGTCATTGTACGACTTCTTGAGCCAGTAGCATCGGTCATGATGAGTAAGAAGTAAAGAAAACGGTAGAAGCGTGCTACGGCATGTCTCTACCGTTTTTAATGGAGATTAAGGGAATTTAATCGACTCGTTCTAATTGCCACAAGATCTGATTTCCTTCTCTACGCACTCTCGATACTACCCAGTTGCGCCACACCCAGTTATCGCCCCGACTCGTAACCGCACTCGCGTTGATGTCCATCAAATCCGCAAGTTCGGAACTCGTGATCAAATAGCCTTTAGCCGCGATTTCTTCTGCCATGTGCAGCATATCAACTGAGTTGCGGAGGTTAGCAACTCGGACTTCGCGGGGAAGGTTTTCTGAAGCGTCGCTGGACTTGCCGTCTTCTAAAGAAACCGTTTGGGAGAGTTGAGTATCAGCCATATCTACAATAGAACTCTGTTTATGAGGATCGAAGGTTTTTAGTTCGGGCATTCTACCTAAAGAGAAGGCACGAGCGATCGCGTCGCATCGCTCATTTCCAACATCGCCCGAATGTCCTCGGACATAGCGCCACTCAACTTGACGGGAATTGAGTTGGTCTAGCTTCTCCCATAATTCCTGATTCAGCACAGGTTTTCCAGTGGATGTTTTCCATCCTTTTTTCTTCCAGCCGCCAATCCATTTGGTGATGCCGTTCTTGACGTATTCGCTATCGGTGTAAAGAATTATTGGCTCCGTTTGTTCAGATTCGGCCAGGAAATGCAAGGCTGCGATCGCGGCTTGCATTTCCATTCGATTATTGGTGGTTTCTCGCTCCGCCCCACCTAATTCTTGAACAGAGCCATCGGTAAAGTAAACCACAGTTCCCCAGCCTCCTGGACCTGGATTGCCAGAACATGCGCCATCAGTGTAGATCGATTGAATAGTTCGTGCTGTCATAATATATGGACGTAAAGTCGGGGCTTAGCCTATCACGGTTGTTGGTCACAAGGTTTGCTAATCAAGCCAGGTAGCAATGATTTGCCAACGATTAGCGCAAAGTGCAACTCCGAAGAAACCACAAAATTCAGCAATTTTTCATAGCTAGAGCGATCGCAGGAATAGTCGTGGCAAGTTCACCCTCAAGGCTTCAAATTGCTAAGTGCTGCTTTCAAATCATCTGGCTCAAGGTCAGGCATTTCCTCCAAAATCTCTTCAGCACTTAATCCAGCCGCAAACAAATCTAAAACGTCTGTCACCCGAATTCTCATGCCTCGGATACAAGTACGACCGCCACATTGTCTAGGATTGGTTGTGATTCTTTTAAGTAGTTCTGACACTCAAGACATCTCTATAGTCAACTTTCTCCAGTATGAATGAGCTTTACTAGACCCGAAAATAGTGAAGAAGCACAGCCCCCTTCGTTCTTATTACAGCATCCCCTTTCCGAGTAGGAATGCCAAAGCAGTAGCTACAACTTCATTTTGTCCAAAGCCACAAGAGAACAAAAGCATTTCTATAGCAAGGCAACTGGACTATAGATCCTTCTCGCTCACTTCACTCGGTTCCTGCGGAGTTACGCCTTGGCGTTAATCGCAGATTTTGTTCTTAATCAACATCCATTTGTTCTTAGCGCGATCGCATTAAGAACAAAACAACCCGCACTAAGAACAAAACGACATGCACTAATAACCTACGTTTATTCGGCAAGAACTAACACTTTTATTTATGTTATCGAAGCACATTGATTTGTTCTTGATCAACGTTGATCTGTTCTTGATCAATGTTGATCTGTTCTTAATAGACTTGTTTTTGTAATTTTCTCAGCGCAAATACTGACCAAACCAGCGCACCTTCATTCAAGCGATACAAAAAATCTGCGGGTTCTGCGTTCCTAACCTCAACGGCAACTTTGCTAGTGAGTTACGTAGAGAGCATGTCTGTCATACTCATCGCAAAAACTGCTCAGCGACAGATCCTCCACGTAAGAACATCTCAGCGGTGTGTGAGCACAGTAAGCCAGGAGTGCGACGACAACGGCAATTTAAGCCATAAGTAGCTAGGCGGAATTAAACTTAAAACGTTCTAGGGCGTAGCCCATTGCTT
>NZ_JCACKG010000108.1:0-10864 GCF_059505265.1 Myxacorys chilensis
ATCGACGGTAATCACTCGTGGAGTTTGAGTGTGCTCTGCTCCCAACACTTTGCGGAAAAACCGCGCTGCCGCCTTCCCATCTCGTTTTGCACTCAGCATAAAATCCAGAGTATTGCCCTCCGAATCCACGGCTCGGTACAAATACTTCCACACTCCTCTGACTTTGATGTACGTCTCGTCCACGCGCCACGAGTCATTCGTGGGGTTGAGGTGGGGTCGAATGCGTTTGTCCAATTCTGGCGCATACTTCAAAACCCATCGGTTAATCGTCGAGTGATCTACCTCCATCCCCCGCTCTTGCATCATTTCCTCTAAGTCTCGGTAGCTCAAGGCGTAGCGGCAATACCAGCGAACATTGAGCAAGATGATTTGGGGCAAGAAATGCCGCCACTTGAATAGAGCAGGAGTAGACATCGGAGGGTTGAGAAGAGAGTTTAGTCCTGCTTACCTTACCATTCCCAGGTTTTTGCGACACAACCTGCATAGGCGGGATGAACCTATCGTGGAAGTTTGTAATCCACTTAGTGAACCGAATATAACTGCTCGACATTGCTCAATCGATAACACTTCAAATGACCCATAAGGAGGTTAGTATGGCTTCTGCTATTGACACCAAGTACAATCAATTGATCGGCGCAAATCCTTGGATTGGACAACCGAAGATCGCGGAACAAGTTTGCCCGGATGGAGTTGGACATTACCGCCACTATCAAGGCGCATCGATCTACTGGAGTCCGCAGACAGGCGCACACTTAATTTATGGACTGATCCGAACTAAGTGGGCAGCATTAGGTTGGGAGAAAAGTCCCCTGGGATATCCCACCACAGATGAGCTAAATGCAGGCAGCGGCAAAGGTCGATTCAACAATTTCCAAAATGGCACAATCATTTGGAAATCAGAATCGGCAGAAGCATTTGCAGTCTATGGCTTGATCTACGCTAAGTGGGGAGAACAGAAGTGGGATGTTGGGGAGCTAGGCTTTCCGGTGACCGATGAAACTGAAACGCCCGATCGCATTGGGCGCTACAACCACTTTGAAAATGGGGCATCGATTTACTGGACACCGAACACAGGCGCACACATTGTCAAAGGCTACATTCGCGGAGCTTGGGCAGAACAAGGCTGGGAGCGTGGCAGACTGGGGTATCCGGTGACGGATGAGCTAGTGACAGAAGGCACGAATGGTAGAGGTCGATACAGCCGCTTTGAAGGGGGAGAAATTCGCTGGACACCCGAAGGCGGCACAAAAACAATTCTCACTCCTGTGAACATCGAACTATGGTTTTCAGGGTTTAAATGTCTAGATGAATCGAGTGAGCTATCCGGTAGCGATGAGCCTTATCTGTTCTTAGGAGTTTCTACTTCTGGACAGCCTCAAACGCCGCATGAAACGGGTGTGATTGGAGGTGTGGATAAAGGAGAACTCACACGCATTGCGAAGCGACTTTATGCTGGGACGGCGCGAGATCTGATTTTAGCCGTCGTGATTCGCGAAAACGATGAAGGCGATCCGCACGCTTTTTCAGGGGCGTTCAAGTCGATTCTAGATGTGGGAAATGCAGCACTTGCGAGTCAAACGGGAGGCGTTTCAGTGCCGCCTGAAGTCGTAAAACTGTTGTCCGATAAGCTCAGCGAATTGGTCGGCGCGGGGGATGATGATGTCGGTAGACGCGCTGAATTGATCACTCAGGACGCTTTGATCCAAATGGCAAGGAGAGAGGAGGGAGGTGATCCGGCATCTAACTTTACTTGGAATTTAGGTAGTGACAGTGAGGGGCGTTATCGGTTGTACTTCTTTGTTCGCAAGGTTTAACAGATAGATGCATCAGTGGGGTGAACCCATCGTGGAATGCAAAGATTAACTGGAGAGAAAGGAATTATGATGACGATGGGAAAAGTGGAAGTCGCTCCGCAAGAGACGATGATGAGTCTAATTAGCGGCTTTTGGATTGCTCGATCGCTCTATCTCGCTGCTCAACTAGGCATTGCTGATTTGTTTGACGATCAACCGAAAACAGTTGCCCAACTTGCCGCCGCAACCCATACCGATCCGCGATCGCTCTATCGGTTCCTGCGTGTTTTGGGCAGTATTGGTATCTTGACCGAATCGAATCAATCTTTTGGATTAACTCCGTTGGGGGCAACGCTGAAGAGCGATAGTCCTGGCTCAATGCGATATGTGGTGATGTCCCAGATGGGCGAGGATCATTCAATGGGCTGGAGCAACGGATTGCACAGCCTGAAAACGGGTGAGAGTGCGTTTGATGCCGCAGCCGGGATGTCGCTCTGGGATTACTATGCTCGACATCTTGAAGCGGGGAAGGTGTTTTCGCAATCGTTGAGCAGTACGGGAACTGCGATCGCGCAAGCAGTTGTCGCAAGCTATGACTTTTCTCGGTTTAATACGATTGTGGATGTGGGCGGAGCGCAAGGCAGCTTAATTGCTACAATTGTGCAAGCAAACCCTCACCTCAAGGGCATTTTGTTTGACTTACCTGAAATCATTGCTAACGTTCAGGTCGATCAGACAATTCAACCCGTTGCCGGAAACTTCTTTGAATCTGTGCCGATGGGTGGCGATGCTTACTTAATGCGGTGGATCATCCACGATTGGAATGATGAAAAGTCTTCGATCATTTTGAAGAATTGCTATCAAGCAATGCCTGATCAGGGCAAGCTACTGCTGCTTGAAAGCATTATTCCACCGGAAAATGAACCTTCTCCAGTAAAATTCTTCGATTTGATTATGCTGTTGATGGTGAGCGGACAAGAACGCACGCAGGAGGAGTATCGATCATTATTGCGATCGAATGGGTTTGAACTGACCCGCGTGATTCCGACCCCGTCATTGCTTAACATCATTGAGGCAGTAAAAATCTAGCAGCAGTTTTCTCCTAGCAGGCTGTCGGAGATCCTAGTTACGAAGCTCCAGCTTAGTAACCTTATCCATCGTCTGGCTTTGGAGGGTAAGCGATGAAAATTTTGGAAACCAATCGACTCGTTTTAAGACATCAGGTACTAGGAGATATCGATCGCCTTTATGAGATTTATCAAGATCCAGAGGTGACGCGATTTATTCCCGATGCGCCCCAGACGTACCAAGAGACGAAGGAAGAATTGGAGTGGTTTCTCAATGGACATCCAAAGTATCCACAGTTAGGGCTTTGGGCGACCCTTGATAAAAAAACAAACCAGTTCATCGGACGGTGTGGGTTGCTGCCCTGGACGATCGAGGGGCGTGAAGAAGTAGAGATCGCCTATTTGCTATCCAAGGCATACTGGGGGCGAGGATTAGGAACTGAGGTGGCGCAGGGAGTCATGCAATATGCCTTTGAACACCTGCATCTGACGCGGTTAATTTGTCTGATCGATCCTGCAAATCAGGCTTCGATTCGGGTTGTGTGCAAGCTCGGCATGGAGTTTGAGAAAGAGTTTGAACATGAATACGGACGCTGTTTGATCTATGCAATCTAGCCCTTTCAAGGTGTTATTGCTAGATCAGACGAATAAAGTAAGGAGCTGTAAAGAAATAACTTCACGCTTTTAGACAATCAAACAAGTTCAACCCGTGAAGTTATCTTTTAACAAGTCCTAACCGATTGAAGGGTGTGGGGGTGTGGGGTGGGAACGTTATTTCCCAGCAACTCACTAAACCGATGCATAAGTGGAGTGAACCCATCGTGGAAGGGTTTAGACTCACTGGGGCCTGGAAACCAGTCCAACCCATAATTTAGATCCATCAGGGAATCAACTCATGAACATTGTTATTTTTGGCGCAAATGGAGGTGTGGGGCGTTGTCTGGTCGAGCAGGCTCTCGCACTGGGCTATCAAGTCACAGCAGCCGTTCGGCAGCCTGCGAATGTAACCATTACCCATCCACAACTGCGCGTTTTGGCTTGTGATGTCCTCAATGCAGATTCGGTCAAGCAAGCCTTGATCGGGCAAGATGCGGCGTTTGCGACGTTAGGTGCAAATACCAAAGGTGCGATCACTTTGTACTCAGCAGGTGCCCGCAATATTGTGCAAGGGATGCAGGCATGTCAAGTTCGCCGACTGATTTTTCTATCGAATTTTGGCATCCTCGATGAGACCGCGCAGGGGATGCGGGGAACCGCGCTCCTGTTTTTGATCAAACGATTCATTCCTCACACACTAGCTGATCATCGGCGGGCGCTGGAGGAAATCCGAGGACAGGTGCCGGAGTGGGTGGTTGTGCGTCCGATGGCTCTGACAAATGCACCCAGAACCGGGCACTACCGTATCGCTGTGAATGACCTTCCCGCTTCGGGAACGCAGATTGCACGGGCAGATGTTGCAGATTTTATGCTGCGACAGGCAACAAGCAATGACTATCTGTGTAAAGTTCCAGCGATCGCTTACTGAATGCTCGGCTTGCTGAAGCTGGTAAAACTTTAAATCAGGAGGAAATTATGGACTTCTCGCATCAGTTCTTATTGGTCTGTACCCTATTCATTCTCTATAACCTGGGTGTAATCTGGTTTGTTCAACTCGTTGTCTACCCCCTGTTCGCCAAGGTCGGATCAGATGACTATGTTAATTATCACAGGTTCTATTCAAGTCGAATTCCGCTTCCGGTCATTCTCCCAGGGTTTGCTTGCTTTCTTTTACCCATGGTGCTGATTTTCTTCCGTCCCCTGTCGATCCCCCTGTGGATTGCTCTAGCGAATGCAGTCTGTGGGCTAGTCGGGCTGGTCGTCACTGTGGTACTAGAGATACCGCGTCATCACCGACTGGAGAACGGCGGCAAGCAGGAAAGAGTAATTAGTGAATTGATCCGCTACAACTGGCCGCGAACGTTTGGGATCACTGGCTCTGCCGTCCTAACACTCGTGATGCTCACCTTGGCATTCTCGCCAGTCTAGCGATCGCGATTCATCCCCTTTATTGGAGTTTCCCCATGAACCTTGTATCAGGTATCAACCATGTCGCCATTCACCATCTATGAATCAGCCATTGCCTCAGTTTATCCATTGCGTTGTTGATCGTTTGCAGTCAGTTGAGGGAATCGCCGCAATCGCTCTAGGTGGCTCAAGAGCAAGAGGCAACCATACGCAAAAGTCGGATGTGGATTTGGGACTCTATTACTCGCTTGAGAACCCCCTCGATCTGATGGCGCTTAATCATCTTGCCGCTGAACTTGACGATAACCATCGTGCAAATTTAATCACCCCAATTGGCGAATGGGGAAGATGGATCAATGGTGGCGGTTGGTTACGGATAGAAGGTGTACCTGTAGATTTTCTCTACCGTGATTTAGCTCAGGTTAGCCGTGTTATTGATGATTGCCATGCTGGGCAAATTACGATTGATTACCAACCTGGTCATCCCCACGGCTTTGTATCCTCTATCTATATGGGTGAAGTAGCTATTTGTTTGCCACTTCACGACCCGCATAGTGTTTTAGACGGTTTAAAGGTTAAAACAAAGCCCTATCCGATTCAGCTTAAACAAGCAACGATTAATAAGTTTGCCTGGGAAATTAGTTTTTCGCTCTTCGTTGCCAAGAAGGCAGTTGTCCGAGGTGATGTTGTATATGCAGCAGGGTGTTGTTTTCGCAGTGTGGCTTGTATGAATCAGGTACTATTTGCACTCAATGAAGAGTACTTATTGAATGAAAAGGGCGCGGTGGCAGTTGCCAACAGCTTTGCGCTATGTCCACAGAATTATCAACAACAGGTTGAGTCAGTATTTACTTTGCTATCGGTTAATGCAAAATCAATTATGGATGCGATCGCAATCCTTGAAGAAATTGAGCAGGATTTGAGTCAATGGTATGGCGATCGTCGGTTAGTTAATCCAGTCCAGTAGGTTGGGTTTAACATCGTGAAACCCAACCTACAAAAGATTTGTCAGTCAACCAGCTAGCGAGATGGCAACGTAAGTAGAAAAAGCTATGCAGATTAGCATAACTCAATCACCCTTCAAACCACGAGGAAAGAACTACCCATGATAGAAACAACCGTATCTCAACCATCAACTCCGTTGCTTGTGATCCGTCCTGATGCCGACATACTAACTCGCGATCGCACGCCCAATTTTGTTGGCATCTCTGCCAAGACCACAGGCGCGAAAGGGCTTTCTATGAACCTGGTGATCATGCCTCCGGGTGCAGTGGCTACACCTCACATTCATCCAGTCCATGAAACTGCAATCTATATCCTCAAGGGACGGGTTGAATTCCGTTATGGACAACAGCTTGAGCACTGCCAAATCTGCGAAGCTGGAGATTTCATCTTTACGCCTTCAGGAATGCCCCATCAGCCGCGAAACCTCAGCGCAACGGAATCTGTTCATGCGCTAGCATCTCGTAACGATCCCGACGAGCAGGAGCAATCTATCCCCTATCATCTAACGCCAGAGGTGAAGCATGAAGACCAATGACTTACGCCCCTTAAAGGTGAGCGCGATCGCAATTATCAATGGCATTGCTGCTGTCCTCTCGCTGCTGTTCTGGTATCTAGTTCAGCATCGTCTATTTGGAGTGGCTCACCTGTCTCTCAGTCTAGACCCAACTTCTGTCGCCTCAACACTTGGCTTCATGGTGGCAGACCTGATTTGGGCAATCCCTCTTTTGATCGTTAGCGTGTTGGGGCTATGGCGCTTACAAGCTTGGGGATGGACGACTGCACAAATGGCAAATCTCCTATGGCTGTATCCTTTGACCGCAGCATGGACGCGAGATCTATATTTAGGAAGCATCAGCCCAGGCAATTTATTGTTTCTACCCTTTGCGCTTTTTGCGGTATGGACAACTTGCTATCTCTGGCAAATACGGCACCTTTTCTGGGCAAGAACAGAGGCACTTTCTGATGACTAAAATTGAACTCTATAGCGCGATGCTGTGTCCTTGTGCCCATCGATCGACTAAACCAATGGCAGGAAACTCTTAGCAATCGCGAGTCAGTTCGATCGATCGCAAAACCCCCAGAATTCTATCTCGAACACTACGGAAAGCTACTCCGCTCTGAGTCTTACACATCAGTCACTCGGTAAATTCATCATGATTCATCACATTTCGATCGCAGTTCACAATCCCTTACACGTGAGCCAAGTCCTAGCAGAAATCCTACAAGGGCAATCGATTCCCTTTCCTTATCATCCCGGTAGCTATGTTGCTTTAGCACTCGACACTCACGGAACAATGGTTGAGCTTCACCCCTACGGCACGGCTCTATTTCCAGGTGAGGCGACGAATGAACCGGGGCACCTTCAGCAGTATTCAGAAGCAACCTCTTACAGCGCAAATCACACGGCGATTTCTGTTCCCATTAGCATAGATCAGATTCGTGCGATCGCGGATCGAGAACAGTGGCGTATGGCGCTTTGTCGTCGGGGCGATAGCTACTTCGACATCATTGAACTCTGGCTGGAAAACCAATTGCTGATCGAACTCTTACCACCAGAACTGATCGATCGATACTTGACGTTTATGGAACCCCAATCATTACTTGCAGTAGCACAAGCTCTCTAGAGAGCCTGGAGATCGAGAAACTACGATCGCGCTCAACGAAAAGCCCAACAGCGTAATTTAGACCCTTAATTCTGTTTTAGGAGAATCAATCATGATAGACGACACGACTGCCGATCTGCCCACTGAATCTACAGCAACCAGACATTTGCATTGTTCACCCAGATGCTACAACTCAGACTCGTCAACAGTTACCTTACTTTGTAGGCATTTCTGCAAACACAACTGGGGCAACAGGCATCTCCATGAATCTGGCGGTCATTCCTCCCGGTGGAACCGCTGAACCCCATTTCCATGCGAACTATGAAACGGCGATTTATCTGATCAAAGGTCGAGTCGAAACTCGCTATGGTCGAGGATTGAAGCAAACAAAGATTGCCGAAGCTGGAGATTTCATTTTCGTTCCACCCGGTGTACCCCATCAACCGCACAACTTGAGTGCAGATGAGCCTGCTTATGCGTTAGTCGCTCGCAATGATCCCAATGAACAAGAGAATGTTGTGCTTTACGATCCGACTCTAGAAAGTGAGCAAAAAGGAGAAAATCATGCCAGGAATGCTGATTGAAGGGAAATGGACGAATGAATGGACAGAACGCAATCCCAATGGTCAATATAATCCCAAGCCGACGACCTTTCGGAGCCGTGTAACGATGGATGGCGAGAGTGGATTTAAGGCAGAAGCTGGACGCTATCACCTTTATGTTGCTTTGGGATGCCCGTGGGCGCATCGCACACTGATTATGCGAGAACTTAAAGGATTACAGCAGGTGATCTCTGTTTCGATCGTTGATCCCATAATGAGCGATCGCGGTTGGAAGTTTTCGGATGCAGCCGATACAGTGAATCATGCACAATACTTGTCCGAGATTTATCTCAAAGCAGATCCGAACAACACTGGACGAGTCACGGTTCCAGTGTTGTGGGATCGGCAACAGCAAACGATCGTCAATAACGAATCACATGAAATTGTTCGTATGTTTGATGTTGAGTTTGCAGAATTAGCAATGCAGAACGTTGATTTTTATCCTCGTAAACTACAAGTTCAAATTGATGACACGATCGATGCGATCGCAACTTCGATCAGTCGGCGTGTGTATCAGGCTGGTTTTACAACGTCTCAAGTCGTTTACGAAGCCGCAGTAACCGACGTTTTCGAGCAGTTAGATCATTGGGAATCGGTTCTAGGTCAACAGCGTTATCTCTGCGGGAATCAACTCACAGAGGCAGATATTGGTTTCTTTACCACTTTGTATCGGTTTGACTCGGTTTACTATAGTCACTTCAAATGCAACTTACGCCGCATTGTGGACTATCCGAATCTCTGGAACTATCTCAAAGCACTGTATCAACGTCCTGAGTTCAAAGTAACGTGCAATCTCGACTCTATCAAGCAAGGTTACTACAGAAGTATGCCTGAGATTAATCCGAGTCGCATTGTGCCAAAAGGTCCCATCCTAGATTTTAATTAAGCAATGAACGTTAGATCCGCTACTCCTAATGATGTCTCGCTCATTTTCTCCTTCATTCAAAAGAAAGCAGAATTTGACCGTGACGTTGGCGCATTCTCCGGCTTATTGCAAGCCACTGAAGGCAAAATACGCAACACGCTTTTTGGTGAAAGTCCTTTTGCTTATGTTTTGTTTGCAGAAGAGTCAGGACTTAAGATCGGTTTCGCACTGTACGGATTCAGATATTCATCATTTGTTGGTCAACCGAGTCTTTGGCTGGATGATTTATATGTCGATCGACATCGACGAAGCCAAGGTGCAGGAGCAGCTTTAATGAAGCATCTCGCTCAAATTGCTCAAGAAAATGACTGCACCCATCTTGCTTGGAATGCGGATGCTCGAAATACTCGTGGACTTAGTTTTTATAGTCGTTTAGGCGCAGAGATTACAGAGCAGCAGGGAAATCGGTGTTTTCTGAGATGGGTTCCTGGGTCGGCAGCATCACAGGATATGAGCGAAGTACGGCGAACAAAAGTGCGATCTGATGAGATGGAGCATTAAGATTATGAATTCTAACCTTGATATTGGACTGACGCATATTGCACTGCCCGTGGCGGATGTCGATCGTAGTACCGAGTTCTATGCTCAATACGCTGGAATGCAAGTGATTCACCGTCGCGTTGATGCCGCAACCGGAGTGGCAGTCGTGTGGCTATGTGATCGTACCCGCCCCTTTGTCATTGTGCTGATTCAGACTGCCTCAGTGCAGACGGTTCTATCTCCACTGGCTCATCTTGGCATCGGTTGTAGAAGTCGCGAAGTGATGGATGCTCTCTGTGAGCAGGCACGTCAGGCAGGTATTTTGGTACAAGAGCCTCAAGATTCTGGATATCCCATTGGCTATTGGGCGTTCTTGCGCGATCCCGATGGTCATACGCTCGAACTCTCCTACGGACAGGAAATAGGATTGACAATAGAACAGTTGTCACAATCTGCTGTAGCAAGAAAGTAAAGGAAGTCTGAATCATGGCTGTAGAACTTGTTCCTGGCTCGATGAGCATCTTGAATAACTCAGGGTGCAGATGCGTTTCTCAAGGCTTACAGGCTTCAGGTCGCCGATGGATATATGCCCTTTAAAGGCGCACTTCAGGTGATTCTGAATCAGATGAAATCGGCTCAACTTTGGCATCCTTGGCTTCCCTATCTGTTTATTTTGCCTTCTGATCAAGCCTTGATTGGACTGGGAGGCTTCAAATTCCCGCCTGATGCCCAGCGCAGTGTTGAAATTGGTTACGCGATCGCTCCAGAGTATCAGGGTAGAGGTTTTGCTACATCTGCAACCCGGCAACTGATTCAGATTGCTTTTGAGTCCGCGTTAGTGGATTCTGTTTGTGCTCACACATTGGCAGAGCGCAATGCTTCAACTCGCGTACTAGAGAAGTGCGGATTGACCCAAGTATCCGAGGAGATCGATCCTGATGTTGGCGGAGTGTGGAGATGGGAAATTCAGCGATCGCAGTGGAGAACGTGATGACAGATATGATTGACGGCAATGCAACAGCGCAAGCACTTTAGCGAATCTCAACATCTGAACAAGACCAGTCCGTATGTCACTTAAAAATCTTTGCGGTAGAGCTGGAAATACTATGGCTAAATTTGAACTCGATCATCTCTTTATTTTTACAGACATTGATGCACCCGCAGCCGATCGCCTCGTGTCTTTTGGCTTAACCGAAGGAACTTCCAATGTTCATCCTGAACAGGGCACGGCTTGTCGCCGCTTTTTCTTCCACAACTGTATGTTGGAATTGCTTTGGGTTCACGACCCAGAAGAAGCACAGTCAGTCCGCACTCGTCCCACCCACCTTTGGGCAGGGCTGATTCATCAGCAGTAGAAAAAGGAGAATAAAGGAGTTGTTTCTGA
>NZ_JCACKG010000109.1:0-10858 GCF_059505265.1 Myxacorys chilensis
TCCTCCATTCCAACAGATTCACCAGCCAAAAACAACAGATCTATAGCATTACCGGGTAACCGATCGATGATCAAATCCCGTGGATATGGTTGGGCATGACGATGAATGCGTTTAATTGAACGTGGGGAAACCGATCGGGAATTTCCCACCACAATTTTTGGGCAATTTCACCCGCGATCGACAAATCCATAATTCCATTCTGAATATTGCCAAAGAAATGCTGCCGATTCTGGGTGCAAATGGTGATGAAATATGCGCCATTTCCGGCGTAATCCCATCCAGGTTTGCGGGCTGATTCAATCCGGTATTTGTTTTTGTATAGGGTCATGGTCAGTTCCCGTTGGCAAATTACCAATGACCCTAAAATGCCCGCAATAAATGATGCGATCGCGCCGCATCGATCGACGATCGCACCGTTCAATCATCAACCCCGCACCTTCGCTCTCCAACCTCAAACATTCGCCGTTGATGCTCAGAGGTTCAAGCGCGAATGTTTAAGGTTCGTCGTTGAATGTTTGGGCTGCATCGCTGATGTTCAGAGGTTCAAGCGTGAAAGTCTAAGCATCAACGGCGAATGTTTGAGCTTCATCGTTGAAAGTCTGAGCATCAAGCGTGAATGTTGATCATTCAAGCGCGAATGTTTGACCTTCATCGCTGATGCTTAGAGGTTCAAGCGTGAATGTCCGAGCTTCATCGTTGAATGTTTGAAGTTCAACGACAAACCCCGATCGCTCCACCACCAAGATTTCATCTCAGCTAGCCTATTCCACCACATCAAACAAAACGGTAGTAAGATAGCGCTCTGCCCACGCCTCACCAAACGCCTTCTCCAACACCCGCCGCGTCTTATCATTCAACTGCTGTTGAGCGCAGTAATAGCGCTGACTCGCCAAAATCTCATCCCGTCGTTCTGGCGTCGGAGCCGTAGCGATCGCCCGTTGACAATGCACCTCCAAATACTGAATCACCCGCGACAAAAACGCCTTTTCCTCCTCCGGATTCGTCGGACGCACCAACAGACAGAAATTCGAGAAAATATCGCCCCACTCTGGAACCGGGCGCTGTTCAGAAAACTCCACCGTTGGCAATGCACTTAAACTGGCTTGATATTCCACAGACAGCGATCGCGCCTCATCCGTAGGCGAGAGATCCACGATCGCCATACTAATCGCCTGTCCGCGCCCCCCGACCAAATCTGTCCCAAACATCGGTAACGCATACTCCGGACGGGGAAACATAACGCAATGCAGAATATCCAACATCGTCCCCACCTTCGCGAGTTCCATATGCAGCTTCCGAAACTGAGGAGCTTCGTAGCACGCATTCTCAATCACCAACTTTTCGCCCTCCATCCGTCCTTCGACGTAGCCCAAATCCTCTGGTAATCGGTACGGAGATAGATCTAGATAACGCTGCCATGTGGATTCGATGGCGTTTGCTAAATTCCGGATTAAGGGATGCTGCTGTTCACGAATAGATGAGGCTGAAAGGGAAGACATAAGAAAGGGATAAACAAGGTTTGTTTCAGGATATCAGTTTGAAGGTTGTGACAGAGGTTATGGCGACTGTAAAGAGTAGACTGGGACAAACAATTGTGGGTCAAGTATTAAGCGATCGCTACATCATTGAACGAGAACTGGGTCAACAAGCGAGTCGCTCGACCCTGCTTGCCAGAGATCTTCAGTCCAATCAACAGGTGGTCATTAAGCTTCTACCCATCGATGAGAAGGTGCGACAGGACGATCTGAACCTGTTTGAGCAAGAGGCAGAAATTCTCAAATCCCTGTCTCATCCCTGCATTCCAACCTATTTAGACTATTTTCAGCAGACTCTTCCGACGGGGCGATCGCTGGCATTGGTGCAGACCTATGTAAACGGGCGATCGCTCGAAGACTGCTTTACCGCCAACCGCACTTTTACCGAGGCAGAAGCCAAGCAAATTGCAAAGTCCATCTTATACATTCTGATTTATTTACAAAGCCGCCGTCCCGCGATCGTGCATCGAGATATCAAGCCCAGCAGCATTATTCTTGCTAATAAAAAAGTCCATTTAGTCGATTTTGGCTCCGTCAGAACCCTGTTTAATCAGCACGACGGCATCGCCTTTACGCTTCTCAGCACGCACGATTACTCACCCCCAGAGCAGTTAAGTGGACAGGCACTAACGGCATCCGATTTGTATAGTTTGGGGCTGACCATCATTGCGATCGTCACGAGCAAACGTCCCTTTCAGCTACTGCACAAAGACAACCGGATCAATTTTGAACAACTCAATTGTGAACCGTGGTCTAACCTCACTCCAGAATTTGCAGATTGGCTCATGTGGATGACAGAAATTGACCTAGAGAACCGCTTGAAATCTGCTATGCAAGCGCTGCAGGCTCTGGATGCGGCTCAAGTGAGAAAGGCATAGGATAGAAGCAGCGATCGAGAATGCATTTCAGACAACGCTTATGTATCTCCTAGCAAATCGTTATCAGCTTGAACGGCAACTGGGCAAAAAAGCAGGTCGACAGACGTTTCTCGCCCGAGATACTCAGACCGACACTCTTGTGGTGATCAAACTGCTTCTGTTTGGCAGTGATTTTGGCTGGGATGACCTCAAACTATTTGAGCGTGAAGCCGCAACGCTACAAGGACTATCTCATGCGGCAATTCCAAGCTATCTAGATTATTTCGAGGTTGATGAACCCGCTCGTAAAGGGTTTGCCCTGGTTCAAACTTATATTGATGCGCTGTCGCTAGAACAACACCTAAAAGCCGGACGCACCTTTAGCGAAACAGATGTTCAGCAGCTTGCTCAAGACTTATTGGAAATCCTGACCTATTTACACCAGCGTCAACCGTCTGTCATTCATCGCGATCTCAAACCGAGTAACATCTTGCTAGGAAACCGTTCTGGAAATAGTCCTGGTCAGGTTTATCTTGTTGATTTTGGGTCTGTACAAAACTGCGTTGCCAAAGAAGGCGGCACAAGGACGATCGTTGGAACCTATGGCTACATGCCACCAGAGCAGTTTGGCGGACGAGTTGCTCCAGCGTCTGACCTCTATGGTTTGGGGGCAACGCTGATCTACCTTGCAACGGGACAACACCCGGCTGACCTGCCGCAAGATGACTTGCGCATTGAATTTGAATCGTTGGTGAGCCTCCGTCCAGCGCTGGTAAAGTGGCTGAGACACATGACAGAACCAAGCCTAAAGAAACGATTTCGCACCGCCCAAGAAGCCCTCAATGCTCTCCAAGCTCCGCAAGTTGCATCCGTTACGGTTCAACAAATTGCGGTTCAACAGCCCGTAGGCAGCAAGATTCGTCTCACTCAAACCAGCCAAGCTTTTGAAGTTCTGATTCCGCCGAGCGGGTTTCATATTACAGGAGTTTTCTTGGCTCCCTTTGCGATCGCGTGGAATTCATTCATCTTTTTCTGGTCGCTGTTTGCCCTTCAGATTCCATTTCCATTGAATATTCCATTTCTGTTATTTTCTCTTCCGTTCTGGAGCGTTGGCATCACGATGGCGCTTGGCGTTTTGTTTCCGATGTTCGGCTCAATGCGCCTAAAAATTGATGCTCAAAAGATTTCACAAACCTGGGAAATGTTTGGATTTGAGTATTCGCGTCCACGTCCAGATCCACGTCAAAGTATCTATAAGCTCGTCTACATTCCTAGGCATTCGGTCAAAGATTCGGATGGCGATCGCGTCCAAAAGCCTGCCGTGCTTGAGATTCGTACCAACTGGAAAGAGTTTCAGTTGACGGCAACGAAGGGAGGACTTGGAATCGCCAGTGAAGCCGAACTGGAATGGGTCGCAAACGAGTTGAGCCAGTGGCTAAACATGCCGATTGAGCGAGGATAGTGTGTTCCCGCCCCTTCGCCCCTTAAAATGGAAACGACTAACTGGAGACGACACTAACTGGAGACGACTATGTTTAACCTGGGCTGGACTGAAGTGGTCATTGTCGGTGTCGTTGCAATTCTGATTTTTGGTCCAAAGAAGATTCCAGAGTTAGGCGGCACGTTTGGGAAGACGTTGCGGAGTTTTAAGGAGGGAATCACAAAGTCAGGGGATGAAACCGAGGATGATCACACCTCTGACGACTAGGGAGATAGCAGCCAACAATAGGCGGAGCCGATGATCAATTTGTGAATGCCCTCGATCATCGGCTCCATCTGCGTAATTCTCCAATTAGACACCCGAATGCGTTGAAACCGCTTCTTTAGACTGAAACGCCTCCGAGGCAACGATCGTTCTCTTCTCTGCTCCGCTTGATTCAACAGACGCGATCACCTGAACTGGATTGCGCTCCTCAATCAATTGAATCGCGCGATTGACGCTTTCAGGTAGAATCACGACGAGGCTTCCAGGGGACGCACCATCCAAAGCAGTATGAACAGCAGTCGTCTCATCTAGAATGACATCGTGCTGAGCGCTGGCGTTGACTTGAGTGATACCGAGCCGAATCCAGTTTGCTGCATCGCCGCGATCGCGCCCCCGCGTGTCGTCGTCTTCTTTAATGATGATGCGATCGAAGATGCCCGCCGACAGTCTTCCCAGCATCACCAGATCCTCGTTGCGACGATCGCCTGGACTGCCAATCACACCGATGCGTTCGCCCGTCGTCCAATTTCGCACAAATCCACCGAGTGCCTCATAGCTGTGGACATTGTGAGCATAATCAACCAAGGCATGGAACCGTCCCAAATCAAATAGATTCATTCGTCCAGGAGTCTGCTTGGTGGAGGCCTGGAACGTTACGAGCGCGGATCGAATGTCTTCGATCCGCACGCCTTGCGCAAAAGCCGCTAAGCTTGCTGCTAATGCATTCGCAATCATAAAGGGCGCTCGTCCACCCAAAGTTAAGGGGACATTGACCGCTTGCTCAATCCGGAGCGTCCAATCGCCTTTGAGGATTGATAGATACCCGTTTTCGTAGACAGCAGCCAGTCCCCCGCGTTGAGAATGAGCCCGAATCAGCTCATTTTCAGGATTCATGGAGAAATAAGCGACTTGAGCAGAAGTGCGTTCTGCCATCGCTGAAACTAAGGGATCATCAGCATTCAACACCGCGTATCCATTGGGCATCGTAGTCTCTGCAATGACGCCCTTCACTTTCGCCATGGCCTCAATGCTGTTGATATCCCCCAAGCCCAAGTGATCGGCAGCGACATTGAGGACAACGCCCACATCACATTGATTGAAGGCTAAGCCCGATCGCAGAATTCCGCCTCTTGCACTCTCTAAGACAGCAACTTCGACGGTCGGATCTTGCAAAATCAGTTGGGCGCTTTGAGGCCCTGTGTTGTCTCCCGGTTCAACCAGGTACTCCCCAATGTACGTTCCGTCGGTTGTCGTATACCCAACGATCTGGTTCGTTTGCTTGAAAATGTGGGCGATCAGGCGCGTCGTGGTGGTTTTACCGTTCGTTCCTGTAATCGCAACGATTGGCACACGACTAGGTGTTCCAGGAGGAAATAGCATGTCGATTACGGGTTCTGCAACGTTGCGAGGAATGCCTTCACTGGGGCAAACGTGCATCCGGAATCCAGGTGCGGCATTAACTTCAACAATGACCGCATCAACATCGCGCAAGGGCTGGGAAATATCGGAGGTGACAATATCAATTCCAGCGATGTCCAATCCGATGATTTTAACGACCCGTTGAGCTAACCAGGCATTTTCAGGGTGAATATCATCGGTGCGATCGATGGCAATTCCTCCTGTACTCAAATTGGCTGTGGATCTTAGATAAAATACTTCTCCCGGCTCTAACACGGTGTCGAGCGTGTAGCCTTTTTGATCGAGCAACTCCCACGAGGTGCGATCGACCTCAATTTTGGTCAGCACATTGTCGTGTCCTGTCCCTCGACGCGGGTCGCGGTTGGTTTCCTCGATCAACTCTGAAATTGTAGAATGCCCGTTCCCTAAAACATGCGCCGGAACCCGTTCTGCTACGGCAACCACTTTGCCATTCACCACCAGAACGCGGTGATCGCGCCCCTGATAGAACCGCTCGACAATCACCGATTTAGACACCGCTTTTGCCGCATCGTACCCTGCTTCCGCTTGTTTCCAACTGGTGATGTTGATTGTGATGCCGCGTCCGTGATTGCCGTTAAGCGGTTTGATGACAATTGGATAGCCCCCAACATCTGCGATCGCGTCTTCGAGTTCATCCAAATAGCTCACCACCGTTCCCCTAGGAACCGGAACCCCTGCTGCCCGCAGCACTTGCTTTGTCCCTTCTTTATCTGAAGCCAGTTCGACGCCTAAAATGCTGGTATGACCACTCAGAGTTGCCTGGATGCGCTTTTGGTGTGCGCCATAGCCGAGTTGAATCATGGCACGAGCACTTACCTCCATCCAAGGAATGTCTCTTGCCTCTGCTTCTTTGATTAGCGCTTCAGTACTTGGACCCAAAGCCGCTTCTGACGCAAGATCTCGAAGATCCTTTAAATCTTGCTCCAATTCTGACGCCGGGTAAGATCCTTGCTCAATGATGCCCTGGCAAATTCGCACTGCCGCCCGCGCTGCGTACCGCCCCGCTTGCTCATTCTGGTACTCGATCACCACCTGGTAGGTGCCCGGTTCTGCCGTCTCGCGGGTCCGCCCAAACCCAACTTCCATGCCCGCCAGTTCTTGCAGTTCTAAAGCGACATGCTCAACAATATGCCCCATCATGGTTCCGTTTTGCACGCGACTTAAAAAGCCCCCGCGACACCCAGGAGAGCAGAAATGTTCGACAAGAGACGGCAACGTGCTGACTAATCCCTCATAGAAGCCTGGAATTCCGTTAGACGGTATTTCTGCCAGCGTCTCTAAATCGAGGCGCATCACAATCAACTTGGGACGGCGGATGCTCCAGTAATTGGGGCCACGTAATGTCAGAATCTTCAGAATCTTCATATGAACGACGTAGAGGGGTTACGGACTGGCAGATAAAAGCGGAAATCAGCTCGCGATCGCGGAGCGAGCTTCCCTTGGAATCGCAAAGCTCTGTTGTTGAGTCGTGGCACGCAATCGCCTTTACCAATCGGATCAGTTATCCAGTGTGAGCGGTAAGAACCTCATGAAACTGTTCAGGATAAACAGTTTGTGCGATAAAGCGTCTCTGCAATCAACGTCAGTCTAGCTTACTAGAGGCTTGAGAACCGGTTGGTCATCAATGCACCATCTCAGGAAATTGCCTTTGAACACCTTGAACAATTGTCTGAGAGGCAACTGAGCAACATGTTGGTCAGCCTTGACCTAAACAATTAGGCATTGAGAATGACGATGGTTTGATTTAAAGAACACTGTGGCTTGATCAAAAATGCTGGTTTGATCAAAGCTGATTGTGCCCTCAGTGAGTTGGAAGGATCATTTTGCGTTTGTCTAAGTCAAAGCAGCGACCTGCATTAAGGATGTGAACGCGCAAATTGCTAATGCACAACGGATCAGTTCGGTTTACCTCAGCTTGATTGGTGTACGTCATCTCGCCTGGATCAACAATGGTAACGGCTCCTTTACCCATCACTTGTAACCTGCCATCGCCTTCAAACACAGCGCAGGTATCTTCATCAATGCCAACGCCCAAGCGATCGCGGTGTCCAGCGATCGCGCTCATCAGCCGCGCCATCCGATTCCGATTATGAAAATGCTGATCCACAATGACTTCAGGAATAATGCCCAGCCCCAAAGTCATATCCACCATGGAATGATTTGGCGTTTCCCCGCTCCCGCCGCCTGCGATCATGTGATGTCCCATCACCGCTGCCCCAGCACTGGTTCCCGCTAAGGTCACTTCCCCCGCTTGAGCGCGCGATCGCAAAATTGTCATCATCGGCGTATCTGCCAAGATACCGCACAGTCGGATCTGATCACCGCCCGTCATAAACACACCCGTGCAATTCGAGACATACTCCTGCAAAATCGGATCGCTGCACTGGTCGCGATCGCAGATGTTGAGAACCTCGATCGCTTTTGCACCCATGGTCTGAAAAATGCTGCGATAGCGCTCACCAATTAAGGTGGGTTCGCGGGAGGCACACGGTAAGATGGCAATGCGAGCATCTTCGCCACCAGAGCGCCCAAAAAAGCTATGGAGGATTTCGCAGCCATGGACTTTATCTTCTGCTCCCCCAATAACCATAATGGCAGTTTGAGTGCGTTGAGGCATGGTTGATTCGAGAGATTGCAAGGCTAAATGTAGCATGGGAAAGACTATGGGGTAAGGGTTTGGGGAATTTAAGCCGTTAGGGGACAAACTGGTTAGATCAGCACCGCTCAATTTTGTAAGTTTTAATTTTAGAAGGTCAAGTTGAGATGATGAAGATAGGTTAGATACGAAATTGAGCATAAGCTCACAATCCGTCCTCACTCATTTGCTGACGAACCAATCAGCCTTTTTAAGCCATTGGCGCTGATCGATTCTTACTCATAGGTTCCTACTTCAAAGGCTGAACTAGCAAAGTGCTGGACTAGCGGCTTTACTTGGGTTCAGCCCTACGATTCACAAATAACTTTTATGCGTTTTGATATTGTCACTTTGTTTCCTGATTTCTTTGGGTCTCCGCTCAGTTCTGGGTTGCTTGGAAAAGCATTAGCGAAAGGGATTGCAGAGGTTTATCTCACCAATCCACGAGACTTTGCGATCGACAAACATCGTCGGGTAGATGATGAGCCGTATGGCGGCGGTGTCGGCATGCTGATGAAGCCTGAACCGATCTTCGCGGCAGTTGAATCTTTGCCTGTTTTGCCTCGTCGGGATGTAATTTTTGTGACGCCTCAAGGTCAAGCGATGGATCAACCACTGTTGAAAAATTTATCTTTAAACTTTGATCAAATTATCATTATTTGCGGACATTATGAGGGCGTTGATGAACGAGTCATGCAGCTTGTCACGCGCGAAGTGTCGTTGGGCGATTTTGTCTTAACCTGCGGTGAAATTCCGGCTTTAGCCTTATTAAATGGAACGATTCGACTGTTGCCCGGAACGGTGGGTAAAGAAGAATCGCTCAAAGCAGAAAGCTTTGAAGCAGGGTTGCTCGACTATCCGCAATACACTCGCCCATCTGTGTTTCGAGAGTTGGAAGTGCCGCCTGTTTTACGCTCGGGCAATCATGCCGAAATTGAGCGCTGGCGCAGGCAGCAGCAGCAAGAGCGCACCCGCGATCGCCGTCCTGATTTGTACCAACAGTGGATCAATGAGCAGCAATCGTCCGAATGCGTAGAATAGGAGAGTGTAGATAGAAGTACCGTTAACGGACTACTTTAAGTCATGTCAAAGCCTTTTTCTCGGCTGCTTGGAGCTACGATCGCGAGCTACTGCCTGCTCAACTCGTTTAGCATTTCAGTGCCCAGTTCTCTTAAATCCCAAGCGTGGCGCATTGAGCAAGCTGCCCTTGCCAAAAGCAGTGGAGGGCGCAGTCGAGGCGGCTCGTTTAATCGATCGACGCCTTCTAATAGGGGGAGTCAGCGATCGCCAGAAAATTCCCGTGGGTCTGGAGGCGGTTATGGCTATGGCGGCGGTTATGGCGGTTATGGTTATGGTGGCGGCTATGGCTATGGAACCTCGGTAGGCGGCGGATTGTTCGGTTTAATGGCGCTGCTAGCGGTAGGCGGCGTTGGGCTAGTGGTTTGGTATTTGATCTGGGCAAACAGAGGCAAGCGATCTACAGGTAGCACTGAGCTAACGAATGACATCGTAACAGTCAGTAAAATTCAGGTGGCTTTGCTGGCTCAAGGCAAAGCGATTCAGTCCCAGCTTGCCCAAATTGTTGAAACGGCAGATCTAGACACACCGGAAGGACGGCAGCAGCATGTTCAAGAAGCCGCTTTAGCGTTGTTGCGAATGCCGGAAAATTGGTCGCATGTGCAGACGGCTTCGGAAACGGTGAAATCGCTGAACGAAGGCGAGAGCTTGTTTGAGAAATGGTCGATCATCGAGCGTACTAAATACACCGAAGAAACGCTAACCAACGTTGGTGGTAAAGTTACTCACAAAGACTACACGCTAGAGCCAGACCAAGAGCCAGCGTCTTACATTGTGGTGACACTACTGGTTGGAACAGCAGATGATAAACCGCTATTTCAAGAGGTGCGAACCACTGAAGCGCTGAAAGAGGTGTTGGCAAAAATTTCTAGCCTCAGTCCTGACTACCTGATGATTTTTGAACTGCTGTGGACACCTCAAGCAGAGGGAGATAGTCTGACTTACGATGAATTGCTGACCGAGTATACCGATATGCTGCAAATTTGATCGAGATTTTAAGGAGAGTCGTTACGCGGCATAATCGGTTAGGTGATACGAGTAATTGATCTAACAGAATGACCATCAGAATCGGAAATGGATACGATATTCATCGTCTGGTTGCAGGACGAGATCTTATTCTCGGCGGCATCAAGATTGACCATGAAACGGGATTACTGGGTCATAGCGACGCTGATGTTCTAACTCACGCCATTATGGATGCGATGCTCGGGGCACTCAGTCTTGGCGATATTGGGCATTACTTCCCACCGACCGACCCACAATGGGCTGGAGCAGATAGTTTGAAGCTGCTAGAACAGGTTCACCACCTGATCCGCGATCGCGGCTGGCAAATCGTTAATATTGATTCAGTCGTCGTTGCCGAACGCCCGAAACTTAAACCCCACATCGACGCGATGCGATCACGACTTGCCGAAGCGCTGCATCTCCCGGCGGATCGAGTAGGCGTTAAAGCAACCACCAACGAAAAGCTCGATGCCGTCGGCAATGAAGCCGCGATCGCATCGTATGCTGTCGTCTTGCTAGAGCCTCTATCGACGTGAAGTATCCCAACTTGCTCTAGGTTGTGTTGATAATTATGTGAAGTTGGGCTGAATAAGCTAAAAGGCGA
>NZ_JCACKG010000110.1:0-10850 GCF_059505265.1 Myxacorys chilensis
TGGCATAAGCGATCGCGGTTGCACGACCAATTCCTGAAGTTCCGCCAGTGACTAATGCCACCTTGTCTTTCAGCATCATGATAGTTACCTCTTGTTGTGAATGGCTGTGTCACTTTGTCAAAAAACTCAATGAGCAATACGTGTAGGAGCCAGCAATAAAAAGCGCCTCCTACAACCAGGATGAGTACGATCCTGGCTGCGTGCCCCATAAATTCAGTCCCGCCAGTTCCATGCCGATCAATACTGACCTACGGCGATCGGCAACTCACGTTCAATGGTTCGCAATCGTTGCGAAAAATCAATCAAGATACGTTGACGAACTGCATCTGTTTGGCGAACGGGGGCATAAACAATCTGCGGAGCAAGAACGTCAAAACCAGCGAATTGCAGCATCCCTCGCTGAATTGGGCGCAGAATAGCATGGATATCACCGTTAAAACCGCCTGCAAGATAGTCCTCTTCTGTTCCACCTGTGGTCAACGAGAGCATTGCTTGCTTACCTCGAAATCTGCCTGTTTCATAAATATGTCCATTACCGTAAACACGCCCCATAACAAAGACGCGATCGACCCACCCCTTCAAAATTGCAGGGACACTGAACCACCACAAAGGGAATTGCCAAATCATCAGATCGCACCATTCCAGTTTTTGGATCTCAGCTTCAATTTCTGGAATGAATCCTCCAACTTCAGTTGCATACATCTCTTCAAGTTGCTGCTTAAAGTAATCAGGATCTTTGACAAACGTAAAGTTGCGGCGATCGGATGCAGGGTCAAATCTCATGGTATGGAGATCTGAATATTGAACATCATGCCCAGAGTCTTTGAACGTGTCAATTGCTGTCTGAAACATTGCTCCGTTAAAGCTTTTCGACTCTGGGTGTGCAAGAACAATCAAAACTTTCATGTGAGTTATCTCGTTTTCTAAGTTTCTAAACTTTTGCTAGGGCTGGATAATCCAGATAGCCTTTTTCACCACGGGTATAGAACGTGGCTGGGTCAGGCGAGTTGCGATCCTGGTTGCAAAATAGCGGGTTTAGGCATTGATATTTGCTGGCTCCTACACTTAGTCGCGATCGCTGGCACGATCGATCAGTGCGTTTGAGGGCAAGCTCGGATCAAGTACCTTACGCGCACTGTCAACGCCCACGACGGGAAGTGTACCCGGATCGAGCAAGCCAAGTTGAATCAATACACTTGCCTGATCCCAGTAAATGTGTTCGTGGGCTATCTTGCCGTCACGAAACCGAATAATCGCAACTACTGGCACTTCAACCCGTTTCCCGGTGGGAGCAACGCCAGGTAGCATCCAGTCAATCTGGATCGTATGAGTGAACTTAGCCACCATTTCATCGACGAGTTGATCCGTTCCGATCGTGCGCGAGATTGGGGTCAACTTCATGTCCGGCGGCATCTGTGGAATGAGGTATTTGGAATAAAACTCGCGCAGTACTGGTTTCCTGACGCCCCCAGTCATTACCGGGATGTGGTTAACGTAAGCATCTTCAACCATCGTAGCGAGGGCATCTTCAGTACTGTGAGTGCCAAACTCGTGCTGTAAATGCTCTTCCCAAAGTGCTTGCAAAGACTCCTGGGCTGGTGTCAAATTGGTAGTTGCTTGTAAATTTGCTTGTCCGTCTACAGTATGCTCTTTGACCATGATTAAATACTCCTGTTCTATCTATCTAAAGTGTCTTGAGTTCCAATGCTTGACTGCTTTCAGATTCTTGTGATGTTAGTGAATTTGTTTCAATGAACGTATAAGCATTCAGCGCCTGTTTCACGAATCAGTTGGGCGGTTTTTTCACCTTTTGCGTCGCGTCTACCGGAGAACACGACTTTTGCTCCAGCAGCACCGAATGCAATTGCTGTTGCTCGACCAATTCCTGATGTGCCTCCGGTGACTAACGCCACTTTATCTTGCAGTATCATTCTGTTTCTCCTGTTTCAATCAATATTGACTTTCAAAAATTGAACTCCGATCTCATCTCAGCCCATGCCAGCGATTGCCATCACCGGGATAGTGAGCAGGTTGAAAACGACGTGAACGACGACGGCGGGTCAGATCGAGGTTTTGATGACGAAAGCCCTTAACTCGACCATCTTGTCGCCGCGAAAGCGCCAGACATCGCAGTACGAGTAATGAGCCGCCTTCCCGTCTTCGTCCTTCAGTGTGATGTCGCCGAGTGCCGTGACGAAATCACCCTCAGCGATTAAGTTGGTGACCGTAAACTTTGGCGGCTCTATGTATGTCTCTGCTATATATTGGCGAACGGCTTCTTTTCCGTTGAGGGTCTTGTCGCCTACAAACGTCCATTGCGTGTCGTCGGTGCAGAATGACAAGAATCCTTCATAGTTGCCTGCTGCGTTCGCCGCATTTGCCGCTTCTAAGACAGCTTTATTGTTCTCTGACATCTGAATCTCTCCTCTATTCAAGTGGATGCTTTAACGGAACGGTCTCTCTACCAGCGCATTCTTCTCCTCAGCGTAGTCAGCGATCGCCCGCCATCATCTGCCGCTAGCAACCTTTCGTACTCAACTAACTATCTTTGTATGGTTGGCGTGCAACGGGATTGTTATGCAAGTTCCAATCCATGTTGACCTTCAGCACAAAATCAAACTCCGATCCGTTTAGCAATTACCTGAACTGATAGGGCCGTGGTCAATCAGTACTAGGATGCTATCTTCTGGGCGAAGCAGTCCTTCTAAGCCGCCGAGCGATTCGCTATGACGGCAGATTTTCTCCGCCACTTCTTCGGGACTACCGACCAGTAACGCGCCGGTTGCGCCGCGCTGCGCGTCAAAAGCGGCACGCGGCACTCATGGCTTCAGAACTCCGCGCCGCTCATGGCGGCCATGAACGCCATCGGGTTCCAGTATTCGCGGTAGTTGACGATCAATCCATTCTTGAAAGTCATAAACGTGGCGTAGCTCATTTCATAGGGGTTGCCGTTGCTGATCACCCGACCTGAGACGCTCCACTCGGCAATGGCCATGTTGGGGTCGTCGGTGGCGTTGATCTTTAGCGTGGGAGTACTTTGAATGTCGATGACGCTGGGATAGTTCTTCAAATACTCGTAGATGGCCGCGCGGCCGACCAGCTTCCTGGATGCCACGTCGGGCGCAAAGGGAAACTCGACCACAATGTCTTCGTCGCAGAGTTCAGCCCAGCCCTTGATGTCTTTGGTGAGGAAGGTGTCCAGACTGCGCTTGAACAGTTGCACTGCGGTCAGACCCGCAGGTGCGCCGGGATTGGTGATGGCGAGCGTGGCTTCGCTATGGAGGTGATCTTCTTGCATGTGATTTTGTCCAAGTTAAAGTTACAAATGTTGACTTGCCCTGCATGCGGCAATCTCGGGGCTATGGTTCAGTCCGGTTGTGTTGCTGTCGCTGATCGGGTGCTCCACTCAAGCTACCCATGCGGGTATTCATCCCATAGGGACCAACGTCCAGCGGCTTCACAGTCGTGAAACCCGATGCGCGCTTATGGCCTGCAGCTAGGGCTAACGCGATGAAGTTTCGATGCTCGTCGGAGACTTCTTCTGCGCGATCAGATCTTGATGAAGTTGTGCTCAGCCAATGAACCAAACGGCAAAGACGCAATCGTGCCGCCAGCTTCCAGAGTGCCTAGATCCACAGGGAAGAAGCCCGTGCCGTCAATGATTTTTCGCACTTGGGTTTTGGCATCGGCGGCGTCACCTGAGTAGAACAGCACCCGCTGTCCACCAGACACTTTAGGCTCCTGCAATAGGTTCACCTCCAGATGATTAAAGGCTTTCACTACGCGTGCACCCTGTACGTATTGCTTGAACACCTCGCTGGAGAATTTGCCGCCTAGATCAATAGCCCTAATACCGTAGGCTGCCAGCGGATTGCTGGGGTCTTTGGCATCAGGTGAATCTGGGTCGAGGAATTCAACTGGGTTGGTGCTGTCAATGACGATGCGACCATTCCATGCAGGCAGAGCACTGAATACCTTCTCTGCATCGACCCAGCGCACAGCCGCAATGACGATGTCGGCGCTGGCGGCTTCGGCAACAGTGCCGGCCTTTATGGAGGGGCCCACTTCGGCCACAAAGTCAGCCAGCGATTCCGGTCCGCGTCTGTTGGCTATGGTGGCTGCAATACCATTTTTTGCCAATATACGCGCCAGGTTTGAGCCGAGGGCTCCTGAACCAATAATTCCGATACTCATACCGATGTTTGCAGAGTTTTCTTGACCAAGGGTACTGTAAGACATGAGAGGTTTCTCCTTTGTAAATCGATTTAGCAATTACCAACGCCGTGAAGCTGGTCTAATTTTCTGTAAACTTCAGCACAATTTTGCCCCGTGTTCCTCCCTGCTCTAGATGTTGATGTGCCAGAACGACCTGATCCCAAGAAAATACTGAATCAATCACTGGGCGAAGCTGATGACGCTCGATGAGTTTTGTCAAAGCCTCTAATTTTGCTCGGTACTGAGGTGAAAAAACAAAATGAATCGTTAGATTCTTGCCCCATGCTTCAAGAAGCGATTGCGGTATTGCAACGTCTACAATGCTTGCAAGCCTACCAAAGGGACGAATAATTTCTAGACTACGCTGAATTGTTTCTCCGCCGATCGTATCGAGAACTAAATCCACACCCAGTCCATTTGTTTCTTGACGAATGACTTCTACGTAATCTTCATTTTTGTAATCAATTACCCGATCGGCGCCCAGTTCTGTCACGAAATCTCGGTTTCTAGCACTACAGGTCGCAAAAACGTATGCCCCTATCGCTTTGGCGAGTTGAACTGCGATCGAACCCACTCCACCTGCACCCGCATGGATGAGAACTGTTTCACCAACTTGTAGATTGCCCCTAGTCACTAGACAATCCCAAGCAGTTCCGCCTGCAAGCGGAAAAGAAGCTGCTTCAATGTGCGATAGATTTGCAGGCTTCAATGCAACAATCGCTGCATCAGCCACGTGATACTGAGCGTAGCTACCGAATTCTCCAAAAATTTGCGGCGAGTAATATACGTTGTCTCCCACCTTGAAATCAGTCACAGCTTCGCCAATTGCCTCAATTACCCCTGAAACATCGACTCCAAGGATGGCGGGTAATGGAACCAGTTCCTTGTAATCACCACGACGAGTTTGGTAATCGACCGGGTTAATCGAGGTTGCACAAACTCTGACTAACACCTGATTCGCCTTCAGTGTTGGTATAAGAACAGTTTGAATCTCAAACTTCTCAGCATCACCAAACGCAGTTAATACGGCTGCCTGCATAGATTCCATCTGTGCCAACTCTCCTTTTCGAATAAACAGTGATGGGATTTCGATATCACTCAGCGGCGGTAACTCCCTAACTTCACAATGACCCCATTGCGGCTTGTGCAAGACTTACGGAACAATTGCAGTCACGCGAATTTCAATCCGCATCGTTGGAAGTGCAAGAGCTGCAACTCCGATCTCTGTCCAAATGGGGGCATGGTTGGGCATGTAATGACGAAATAGCTTGACCATCACATCGTTAACCTCTGGGGGAAACCCGCCAACATGGTAAGAATTGATGTGGACAACATGCTCCCAACCCGCACCAGCAGTTGCCAAGGTTCGCTCTACGTTCCGAAACGCCTGAGCGATTTCGTCCGCAAGCAATTCGGGAATTTGCAGATTGTCATCCACCCCACCTTGACCGGATGTCTCCACGCGATCGCCAATTTTTACCGCTTGCGAGTAATGCAAGTTATTCAACATGTATTCCCCATAACCAGGAGTGACAAAAAACTTGGGCTTATCCATGGTGTTCCTTTGTTCAGCACGTTTGACTTGAGCCGATAACGCGTCAGCGGACTTCCCTGGCTTCTGGGGTGGTTAGAAGACACTTTAGACATGGTGATGAGTTCTCCTGGGAATACCGCATTGAATTCTCGTTTGATCCAACTTGATATAATGAGTTCCAGCCCTCAGTTTCTTCCAGATTCTTACGATATCAAGGACGATCGCGCCAATCAGGGCGCTTGTCATGACGGTTGGCTTCACCGATAGGTTCAGGTGAGTTGGGCAGGCTTGCAATGCCGTCTGAGCAACTTGAGTGTTGCTAGTCACGTCCTGCCACAATAATCTTTTCGGCTAAACTAACCGGGTTAGAAAACATCACCTCATGACTACCGGGCATTTGCACGAACCGAAATTGCCCTAAGCGACTAGACATTCTGGGATGCCAGCCCCACTCGCCTTGAGGCAGGGCAGTGTCTTCTGTACAGTAGAGGTAACTTTTAGGAATCGATAGCGAGTAAAACTGCTTCAAGTCCAGCTTGTCAATCAATGGTTGATACGGTTCAGGCGATAATTGTGCGTAACTGGATTGAGCCAGTTCGAGGTCAGCATCGTTGAGAAACGCTTCTCGCCAAATCTCAAAAGGCATCGTTATTGTATTATCGTCCGATTCTCTCGCTAGATTGTCGAGTAAGGCTTGAGAGTCCGGTGGGAGGTTATCTCTAATGCTCTCCTCATCATTCAGGATAAAGGCATTGAAGAAGATGAGTCGTCGAATGCGATCGTGAATCGCTTCAGCAACTTTCGCAATAATTGTTCCACCGAAACTATGACCTAACAAAACGATATCCGTTAAGTCTTTGCTAACAATGTAATCGACGATCGATTGCGTGCATTGAGCATAGTTGACGTTTTTATTCACGCCTTTTCCATGACCTGCGATCGTGGGAGCAAAAGCTTGATGTCCTTTTGCTTCTAGTTGATCAATAACTGCTTGCCAAGCAGAACCATCATGCCATGAGCCATGAACTAAGACAAAAGTTGACATAAAATCCCTCCTTCAGATGTACTCTGAAAATCAAGCTCGTCTGTTCTCTCTTGAAATGAGTTAGTTCAATGTGAGTCCACCATTGATCACTAAGGATTGTCCAGTGATGTAGCTGGCAGCATCAGTCCAAACAAACCTGCAAGTGCGGAGGTTGATCAGGCTTAGGACGGCATCAAGAATTTCACCGCCTACATTCTCGAATTAAAAACTCAAGATTGATCTGCTTGATGATGCTGTTTGAGACCTGCAACGAGGTCGGTCACTTGACGTTGAGCCTCTGCGCTCAGGGAGTCAAAGTCGTCTAAGAAGAATTGACGTTCTAGCGTTAATTTCCGGGTATTGAGCAACCCTTCGATCTGCCAACCTTCGTCGTGTTCCGCTGCGAAGTAAAGCGGCAGCGAATCTCGTGACGGTGAAGTTTCAGTTTGTCCGGGCAGTATTACCCTGATAACTACGTGCATGAGCGCGAGTTGCGAGTTCACGAAGCGGACAAAATTTACCTCACCCTCCAAGCGTGTTTCTTTGACAACCGTATCGAACGCTTGCTGATGAAATGCAGCGATTTCTTTTCGACCCTTCAGATGGGTGCCATCGAACGTGAGAAATCGGCAGTTTCGCTGAACGGGGCAGCAAAGCCTTCACCGCTGCCTCGATTCCAAGCCTCAATCATCTGGTGAAGGAAAGCACGGATTGTCGACTCGTCAGCAGTAGTGGTGGTTTGAGCTGTTTGTGAATTCATATTTTTGGGCACCTAAATTAAAATGATGCGGTTGCCTCAATTTCACCCAATGTTTCTTTTGAGCTGTATGTAGAACGATGGCTAGGTTGTCTACGATCGTGAGCATATTTTAATTGTTCAAAAGTGGTGACATTCGCGTGCCAATCAGTTCAATGGAGTGCATCAGTTGGGCGTGATTCATCTGCGCGTTGTCCATTTGAAACGTGACTCTCGAAATGCCGCCGAGCGATTCGCTGTGACGGCGGATTTTCTCCGCCACTTCTTCGGGACTGCCGACCAATAACGCGCCGGTCGCACTGCGCTGCGCGTCAAAAGCAGCGCGCGTAACCGGCGGCCAGCCTCTCTCTCTGCCGATTTTAGTGAAGGTTTCGGCGTAGCCCGGAAAGAATTCTTCAACGGCTTGCTCGGTCGTGTCGGCGACATAACCGATTGAATGCAATGAAACTTTCAATGTTTCGGGAGCGTGCCCGGCGTACTCTCCGGCATCGCGGTATAAATCTATGAGCGAGCGAAAGCGATGCGTTTCGCCGCCGATAATGGCAACCACGAGCGGCAGTCCAAGCATTCCGGCGCGGCGGAAAGATTGCGGCGTACCGCCGACCCCGATCCAGATGGGAAACGGTTTTTGCAGCGGACGCGGATAAATTGCTTGGTTTTCCAGCGCGGGGCGAAATTTACCCGACCAATCGACCGTTTCATTGTCCCGAATTTTGAGCAAGAGTTCGAGCTTTTCAGCGAAAATCTCGTCGTAATCGCCGAGACTAAATCCGAATAGCGGAAAGGCTTCGGTGAACGAGCCGCGCCCGACAACCATTTCGGCGCGACCTTTTGAAATCAAATCGAGCGTGGCGAACTGTTGAAACACGCGCACCGGGTCAGCCGCGCTCAGCACGGTAACCGCGCTGGTTAGACGGATGCGTTCGGTGCGTGCGGCGGCAGCGGCGAGAATAACCGCGTTTGCCGAATCTAAAAATTCATGCCGATGATGCTCGCCGATACCGAAGATATCCAAGCCGGAACGATCCGCCTGCTCTATTCTCTCCAGCAGTTCGGCGACAGACTGCGTGGCATCCGCCGTTTCACCATTCTCACTCGTTCCAACTGAGGCAAAACTGTCAATTCCAACTTCCATATCATTTTCCAAGCATTTTGCGCATGAAATAGACTTATCCAAAACAGTAGAAAGCCTTGCTGTACGAGCTAAGCTGCTGTTCTCTCGCTCAGCAAAGAACGCCTAACCATCGTCAGCTCAGAGGGGGCGCGCTACTATCGCGATCTGAATTATCAGGGAGCGGAATGAATTCAGTTTCACCGGGAACCGCCGGGAAGCGGCGGTCTTGCCAATCTCGTTTTGCCTGCTCGATACGCGCTGAGCGGCTCGACACAAAGTTCCAGTACTTTGTGCGATCGCCCACTGGTGCCCCGCCGATAATCATTGCTTTTGCCTCAGCCCCCCCACGGATATCTACTGATTCATCCGGCGCTAAAACGGCTAAACGATATGGCTCTAAAGGCTTTCCATTTACGAATAGGTCGGATGTGACGCTATAAACTGCCCTTTCTAAACCTTCTATTGGCGCTAGCTGAAATTGACTACCCTCCGTGAAAACGAGCGACAGGTAAAGAGTAGCAGAGTAGGTTTTAACTGGTGATTGGTGAGACTGGTAGCTACCGGCGATCAAGGTCACGCTGGTGCCTGTTTGAATCCACCTCGGTAAATCAGTCGCCGCATAATGTGAAAAGCTAGGTTCAACTTCTTCAGCGATTTCGGGGAGGGCAATCCAGGTCTGAATGCCGTGAAGAGTAGATTCTTTCTCTCTAAAGCTCTCGGGCGATCGCTCAGAATGAACAATGCCTTTGCCCGCTGTCATCCAGTTCACCTCGCCCGGAAAAATCTCTTGTACTGTACCTAGACTATCCCTATGCAGAAGGCTTCCTTCAAACAAATAGGTAACCGTCGCTAGATTGATGTGTGGATGGGGTCTAACATCGACGCCTTTTCCAGCCGGGAAAATAGCTGGGCCTAAGTGATCAAAGAAGATGAAAGGTCCAACCATTTTTAGGGCTTCACTCGGTAAGATTCGCTGTACGCTAAACCCACCTAAGTCATGCTTTTCAGGCGTAATTAATTGCTGAATACTCATTTTTGTACGATCCATTCTGAGTTGACGTTGTGGACGAAGATACAATCTTAATTCTGTTTCTGCTTCAGATTCTTGCCTAAATTAACTTCAATGTAATGAGTTTCAAGACTCGATTTCTTTCAGATTCTTAGGGCAAATTTTCAGATTCTTATGGTGCTAACAAATCTGCTTGGGGGTCTTTCCCGTGAATCGCTTGAAGTGCTGCGTCAAATGGCTTTGACTGGAGAAGCCGACTTGTAGGGCAATGTCTGCGATTGCCAAATCTGTTTTCGATAGCATCAACTTTGCCTGTTCCACGCGCTGTTGGATCACGTACTGACGGGGAGAAATTCCCATTGTTTGCTTAAACAAACTCGCAAAGTAAGTCGGACTGATATTGATCACTTCTGCAAGCTCAGTCAGTGACAAATCTCGATCAAGGTGAGTACGAATATAGCCGAGTACTTGCTGTAATCGGGTGTGCGTTAAGCCTTTGTGCTTGGCTTCAAGGGTTCGTGTTGTAATTGTTAGCATGGTTCAAAGATTGGCAATTTGCTCAACAAAACAGGTAAAAATTAGCCATCGCGCATTCGATCACTACAGTATTTTGCATTGCCGATCAACTACTGCGCTGCATAGCCACCATCAATCATCAACGTTTCACCTGTTATGAACGATGCCATGTCAGATGATAAAAACAGGACTGCATTTGCAACTTCAAGCGGTGTGCCAACTCGTCCGATCGGGTGAAGTCCTGCCAAGTAAGCTTTGGCTTCATCTGTAACTGCTTCAAACATATCTGTTTGGATTGCCCCTGGTGCCACGACATTGATACGAATACCCGCTTTGGCATATTGGAGTGCAGCAGCTTTGGTTAAGCCTACTACCGCATGTTTACTCGCAGTGTAGAGGAGTATGGTAGGAAGTGCAACGACTCCAACCGCAGATGCCATATTGACGATTGAGCCACCTCCCTGTTTCAACATCTGAGCGATTTCATATTTCATCGACAACCAAACGCCTTTGACATTGACGTTCATAGTGCGGTCATATTCTGCTTCTGTTTGCTCAATCAATGAGGGATTTTCGCCAGCTGTTCCTGCATTATTAAAGGCAATATCCAGCCGACCAAAAACGCCAACCGCTTTATCAACCATTGCTTTAACATCGGCTTCTTTCGTGACATCTGCTTGC
>NZ_JCACKG010000111.1:0-1889 GCF_059505265.1 Myxacorys chilensis
GATTCGCCTGATGCTCAAACGCTTAGCGTAGTCCCTCACTTCTCAGACATCCTCTCAGTGACAAACTTCAGACTTCTTTTCTAGACGTTCTGTTGTCGATCTCTTTTTTACCCCTAATGGGTTTAGAAATCAAAGCATCCTTTCTTTCGCTTGCACAATTTCTCAGTAGAATTACTCTAATGAAAGCTGACACGCTCGATAGGTTGAGCGTGTTCAAACAGTCAAGACTGCTACAACTCTTAGAAGTCTGGTACTTCAACGCTCTTGATGATGCCAGTGTAGTGTTTCATGATAATCTCAGGGCTATTTCCTACCCATCTAGCAACCTGAACCACACTAACTCCAGCTTCTAAACAGAGCGTAATGAATGTATGCCTACAGTTGTACTGGGGGAGATAGTGTTTTACCTTGCCATCTTCGACTAGCCGCTCAAAGATCGGTTTCCAGGTACGGTTTAGAAAATTATGAGCATCTATCTCTCTACCACCTCTAGCGGGAAATACTAGCATTTCTGAATCAACCTTAGAGGGCTTAATAGCCTCCAGTAAGTCCCCTAACTGAGCATTGATAGGGAAAGACCTAGACTCATGAGTTTTACCTTCCTGATTCTTACATCAGTTGCTACAGCCTCACAGAAGATAATTTGGTTACTTTGAACGTGTTTCCACTTGAGCGCGATCGCTTCTTCTGGACGGCAACCAGGTAGAAAGAGAAATCTCTACATAGGGTGTGTAGTAAGAGTGCTTTAACGGCGAATATCGAGAACAGTAGAGGTTATTCTGGAATGCTTGGATAATTGCTTCCCTTTCTTGCTTCGCAAAAGGCGTTCTTGAGGAGTTGCTGGATTTCTTGGTTCTAATCTCTCCTACCATTCCAAGAAAAGGGTTTGAGCTGATCAATTTGGAGCGCACACCCCAGTTACAGCAAGCATTGATCTCCTTGAGCGTTCTTTAGCAATCTCAGCAGAATAAGTCTTCAGCAAGAAATCTCTTACGACTACTGCTGCATTCAAATTTTGTACTGGTAACTTCTGAATTCGTTTCTCAATTTTTCCATAATCTCTGAGGAGCGTTGTTTTTTCTACCTGAGTCGATTTGAATTGTGTGTAGCGATTCTACAACTCTGGAAGATCGATCGCTTTTGGTAAATCAACTGACTTCGCGTGATCCGGTCGATACTTATCCAGTGTATAGTCAAACTTTTCTAAGACAATATCAGATTTAATCTGTTTCGCTTTTGCCTCAGCTACTTTTCGATTGCTGAGCGTGTCTTCAAGTCCTAGCGTTAAATATTTCTGCTTACCGTCATACAGTTGATGGGGTAAGCGTAGCCGCAATCGACTCTGAAACGTTTCAATTCCTACAGATCCTTTTGAAGATCGCTTCTGCTTGTCCATAATGCTGATGCCGACTATGAAGAACTATTTGCGTAGTCATTTCATAGTCAAAATTCAGAATTTCGAGTTAAAAACCGATAAGTCTGAACTCCGACTATCGGCTGAAACCCTTACTATTACTGAATATACGTATGGCTCAGGCGAGATTTGAACTTGCGACCTTGGGCTTATGAGAACTAGATTTAGTAATCGAAGAAGCGCTATCAGGAGCGTCGAAGCTTTTTCTACGAAAGTCTTGCTGGATTCTTCTAAGAGAGTAAATTTAGGTGTAATCCCATAACTTTCCCTAAGTTCTAGTCATCGACCGCCGTAAACTGTGCCTTTAGGATGTAAGGGACCTGTAAAAGAAAACGACTCAAACAAAGAGTATAGTTAGCTTCTAACAGTTCTGAGTACATCTCAACATCTACTAGAGGTACGTGAAATGATCGCGAGTAAGTTCTACATCCAGTCGAAAATCGGATTGGGAGATTGGGTGCTCACAGCTGGTTCT
>NZ_JCACKG010000111.1:1989-10551 GCF_059505265.1 Myxacorys chilensis
AGGACTCCAATCATTCTTTGGGAGTACACTAATGGCGCTGATAACGAAAGTTGGCAATTTGCGCCTGCACCGGAGCCGAAGCCCGTTGACCCTAAGCAAGGGTTCTACATCCAGTCGAAAATCGGATTGGGAGATTGGGTGCTCACAGCTGGTTCTGATGGGAGGTCTGTACACCTCACACACAAAAGCGTAAACGACCCCAACCAACTGTGGCAGAAAGAAGACGACTCTCGCGGTGGGTTCTTTCTATACAATTTTGGAACTAGAAAGGTGCTGCATCGCACGACTTCACAGGGTGGTCAGGTCGAACTTGTGAGCCAAGATTATAGCGACCCCTCCTTGTTATGGCGACAAGAAAACTTTGGTAGCTGGCTTGGTATCAATACGCTCGTCGATTGGGAACAGAAACTCAATGTTTCAGGGGGTGAGCCTTACGACGAAAGGACTCCAATCATTCTTTGGGAGTACACTAATGGCGCTGATAACGAAAGTTGGCGATTTGCGCCTGCCATGGCAATCTCGCTAGATCAGGTTGAGCAACTTATTAGAACGTACGGGCCAATCGTGAAACTGCATCCTGATGAGAAGTACTTTATGGACGACCCAGACACCGTTCTGGCCAGTGGGAAAACACAGCTCCAATGGGGACTGGTTCACAATGAGGAGGACTACGATAACTTTAAGCAGGATGATGTTTACTCGAGCCCGGTTTCCTCAGCCAGTAATTTGTTATCAACAGTTACTGTTGCGAAGCAAGATTCTCGCTCAGCCAATCTGGATTTTCGTTACTGGTTACACATTGATGACAGCCAAAAGCCAGGAAATCAGTCTCGTGCAAAGGCTCTAGTATCTGTGCAAGAAACTGAGCCTGCTTTTGTCAATTTGCAGTTTTGGTTTTTCTACCCGTTCAATGGTCCCGGTAAGTTTCGTCTCACAGTGGGCGATGTCATGACCGAGCATATACAAATAGATACCTGTGGTCGCCACTACGCTGACTGGGAGCATGTCACTTTACGATTCAGATGGCAACCAGGAAGCAATCCTTGGTATCTGGTTGATGTTTACCTATCTCGACATGATATTAGTACCTGGATCGGCGACCTGTCAGCCCTTCAATTTAGGGGTCAACATCCAGTCATCTATGCGGCACGAGATTCCCATGCACACTATTCATCTGCTGGCAGCCAGTACTATAAGCGAGTTTGGTCTCAGGGCTTTTTTGTTGGCACTGCAGCAGTCGATTTGGAAGATTTGACAGCAGATGGACAAGAATTTGATACCTCTAATCTAGGCAACTATGCGATCGTTGCTTCGAGTGTGCCAGAACACAATGTACAGAAGCCAGACTGGTGGAGCTTCGAGGGTCGTTGGGGTCAATACGAGCGGCTAAGACACGACCAAGAGATTCGGGATAAAGTCGTTGGACATTTGTACACATATCCGTATGAAGAAGTCGGAGCCGGTCCTAAAGGTCCAGTTACCAAGCCCTATGGGCTTTGATCTCTGGTACTAGGTAAGCTACACAGGCAGAGTTGTTTCATTGTCATCAGGAGATATCTGGAAGCTCAATCTCTCGTTTGTGAGATTCAAGAAATTCAAGAACGTCGAACGAGAGAGTCAAGCATCTGGATTTCCATTTCTCACAATGAAACAGTCATAGGCTACACAAGTACCTTATTTCTGCTTTCAAGGTTGCCATCGGCCAATAACTGCTTCACCAAATACCGCCTAAAGGTAAGAAGATCGTATTTTCCAGGGTTAGCCCAAATCTTTAGACTAACCCTGGCGTTCTATCTGCCCCACTTGTAATTCTTGTTCTGGCTCGGTTGCTGGCTTGAAGAGGGCAATGCGTTGCACTGACGGGATGTGTCCAAGGACATTTCTAAAATTCGATTCTGTGAAGCCTTGCCCTCTGACACTCGTATCCTAGGAGACATCAAAACGCGCAAACAGCGGAAAATTCCGTGCAATCAACGCTTGAGCACATGGCTGAATCGAATTGAGCGAGTGAACTCGTTTGTGTTCCTGTCACCACGGGGTTATGCGATCAACTCACATGATGTGCTCAACCGGACCTGGCGACTCGTGGTCGAAGAGCTGGTGGACAACGGCGATGTGAGAGAGTATTTACCGGCAATCGCAGCGCGGCAGGTTTTAGCGGTGCCGTGAAGAAGAAGCGTCTTTAGCCTCAATCCTCGTCCTTATCCAGCTGAGGAAACTGTTCAAGGACTTTGGTGATGAGCATATAGAGTTCATCCAAAAGCTCCTCCGCTCCTGCTTCATCCACCTCAGCTAACAGTTGTTCAACCCCGTTGCTGTATTGCTCAAGGCGATCGGTTTGTTGATGGTTAAGAGAAGACATAGCAATTATGGGTTCCTGAAGGGTGCTAGCCGTTCATTGTAGTGTTTCTTCCACCCTTACCCAAAGGATTCCGCCAACGCTGCTTTCGTTCGAGCCACCGAAAGGCGAACCCGCTCTACCTGGGACTCATAAGCCGTCCTCTGTTGCGGCGACCCATCACCAGGATTCGCTCTCAAAATCTGCTCATAGTAGCGAAAAATTTGAAACGCATAACTCGCGATCGCCACCTGCTCCTGGGAAAGAGACGTGATGCGATCGACCAGATCCCCACAAGTTGCCGTATGAGGCAGTAGAAAAACATCGGCATACAGGGGCGGAAGCCCATGCGATCTTGTTTTCAACTCCTCCAATAGCGCGATCGCTTCTTGGGATAGCTCTCCATCAAAATCAGCCAGAGAATTGAGTAAGGCTAAGAGCAAGACCTTTGACCGTTTCTGCTTCAATGTGAACCCGCATCGCAGTAATTAACTCCTTCAAAATTCTAGCAAGACCCAAACCTGCGATTTTTCTTTCGAGTGCATTCCTAACGCATAACTTGGGCTTATGAGACATCAAGCCTTACAGATGACTTACGCCCCAAGGGGCGGGGAATGTACCCTTGATACGATTCAACCACAACAAGAGATGCTTTTAGGGTTAACAATCAATGGGGAGATTATTGCTCTCAGTACGGCGATCGCTAAATCATGCTTTCGGTAATAGGCATTAAGCCGAGATACGTGTAAAAATTTATCATATAGGTATCAAAGCTTTGCTGGATAAGATTTGCGGCGACCAAAATGAAAGATTGACTGTTTGCTGGGCAGGTAGCTATTCGGTTACTTGTAGCGCTGAAGCTCAGATGAGCAGATTCCTCCGGTGGTATCCAAGGAATTCAAGGTGGTCTGCTTCAATCACCCCCACTAATAAGTCGGTTAGTCTGGAAAGCTTCACATTTAATGTGTTAGCCTCTGCAAACTCCTCAATTAAACATGAATTCTTCCCGAAATATCGGCGCTAGCAAAAATGTCATATCCATCTAAACCCTCTGCTGAGCCTTGCGTAACGACCTTCGATGAGTTTGCGCAATTGGTGGATTATTCTCTGATGGATACCTTAAATGCCGATCCTGATGCCACGGTCGATGGTGATGATCACGGGGCCCGCCAGGTTTTTTCGGGTCATTTCGTACCTGTGACACCCACGCCGCTTGCAGACCCAGAGTATGTAGCTCATAGCCGCACTTTTTTTAAGGAACTTGGGTTGAGCGATGAGCTGGCGCTGAATGAAAAATTTCGCCGTGTATTTTCTGGTGATCTCTCTGCTGCCCATGAGCCGATGCGTCAGGTGGGCTGGGCGACGGGTTATGCCCTCTCGATTTATGGCACCGAATATACCCAACAATGTCCATTTGGTACGGGTAATGGTTATGGCGATGGTCGAGCGATATCTGTATTTGAAGGAATCATCAATGGACAGCGCTGGGAAATGCAATTGAAAGGGGCTGGCCCAACGCCTTATTGTCGGGGTGGCGACGGGCGCGCTGTCCTACGGTCAAGTGTGCGTGAGTTTCTAGCGCAAGACTATATGCACGCTTTAGGTGTGCCAACATCACGCTCTTTGACACTGTATGTTTCTAAATCTGAGACCGTTACCCGGCCTTGGTATTCTCAAGACTCCTACTCCACTGACCCTGATGTTTTGGTGGACAATCCTGTGGCTATTTCAACTCGCGTTGCACCCTCCTTTTTGCGTGTTGGTCAGCTAGAGTTATTTGCCCGCCGCGCTCGCAGCAATGCTCATCCAAAAGCATTAGAAGAGTTGAGCATGATAGTGTCGCACTTAATTGAGCGAGAGTACAAAAGCGACATTAATCAAAGCCTTGGTTTTGCCGATCAATTAGTTGAGTTGGCTAAGCTATTTTGCCAGCGTCTCACTTCACTGGTGGCTAATTGGCTACGTGTTGGTTATTGCCAGGGTAATTTTAATAGTGACAACTGCGCTGCTGGAGGCTTCACCCTAGACTATGGACCCTTTGGATTTTGTGAAAAATTTGACCCTTGGTTTCAACCTTGGACTGGTGGCGGTGAGCACTTTTCATTCTTCAATCAGCCCATCGCAGCAAAAGCAAATTATTACATGTTTTGGAAAGCTGTGAGACTGCTACTTACAGAAGATGCTGAAGCGTTAGAACAGTTCGACCAAGTAGGCCGTGGCTTTTCAGAAGCCGTGCAAAAACAAATCCAAAAAATGTGGGCGGACAAACTTGGCTTGACTGAATATCACCCAAAGCTATTTGAAAAATTAATGCAGTTAATGACTGACTCAGAGGTAGATTACACCATTTTCTTCCGCGAGTTATCCCATATACCAGATGATATCTCAGCATTGAAAAAAAGCTTCTACGTTAAAACTTCACCACAACTCGATGAACAATGGCAATCTTGGCTAAAAAGCTGGCGCGACTTCGTCATTAACGACGGCAATTTAGCTGAGATATCAACAAAGATGAAACAGACGAACCCAAAATACACATGGCGAGAGTGGTTGATTGCCCCTGCCTACCAACAAGCCATGCAGGGTAACTATACTTTAGTTAAAGAGTTGCAAGAAGTCCTTAGCTATCCATATGATGAGCAATCACAAGACGTAGAAGATAAATACTATCGTCTAAGACCTAAGGCGTTTTTTAACACGGGTGGCGTGTCGCACTATAGCTGTTCATCATAGCTGCGTGACAAGTAACTACTCAATACGAGCCGCTTTGTTCTTGAGCAACTGCTGAAAGCCAGGTTTGCAACGTTCCTTTCAGCGATTAATGTTCAACGTGTTGCATGAAGGATAGCAGGTGATTTGCAACGACTTGGGGTTGATCGAAGTGGGGCACATGTCCCGCTGCCTCAATCCAAATGAGCTGGCTGTCTGCGATCGCTCGCTGCCACCGAGTAGCATCAGCGGTTCCTAACACATCGTCCGCTTTGCCCCACAAAATCAGCGTGGGATGGGTGACTTGAGCAATCCGATCGCTTAAATCCGAATACCCGCCACTTCTGGTAAAGGAGGCGATCGCCTCCCTCCACCCAGGCATCTCCTGGTGGAGTAACGAGCAACGCAGAGCATCAATCAGCGTTGGATGAACCATCGGTAGAACTGAAGCCGCCGCTAGGGCAGCCCGCTTACGGAAATAGAGCCAATCTGCACCCAGGTTAATGAGTCATGCGTACTAGTGTCGATCTCCCCTTTTTAAGAAAAGCTCTCTCGGGACAAGAGAGAGCTTTGTACGTTCCAAGCCGGTTTCAGGCCGCTATTCATCCTCAGGCAGGGCTGGAAGGATTTTGTCAAGGCGCGCGTTCGCCTGCTCCAGTCGCTCTTCAGCCTTCTTCGTCAGTGTGAGGAAGCTACCCCCTGAAACCAGCCCAGTGGCCGTCGCGATCGCGCCTTCTGAAGCTCGATTAGTCAGCAGAAGACCGACTCCGGTGAGACTGACGATCGCACTGACGACCGTCATGATGAAATAGGCTTGAAAACTGTGGTGTGCTAGGCCGAACGTTGCTCGGTTTTGGCGCAGAAGCTCTTGGGCGATTTGGAGACTTAGCGGATCGTGAGACGGCGATTCACTCGGGTGTGGCATGGGAAAAAGAACCGTGTTGAAGATTGACGGTTCAATACTCGCGTTGGGGGTCTGCCCCCATGCAAATGCTCCTGAAGCGCGGCTAGCAGCTACCCCAAACCGATGTTAGAGTAACGTGGGGTACCTAATGCCCCAACGGGATACCCCAAACTTTCTGCTCAAACTTGGTTCGCCTTCACTCCTCTACCCATGCCTAGAGCTACCTACGGTCCCCATGTTAGAGATAGGGCAAAACGTCTCTTTGCTGCGATCGCGGCGTTCGCTGGAGGTGAGCTAGAAGGTGTTGAGCAGCTCCCCCTGAAGTTTTCCTGGCAAGAGAACGCATCATCTCTCACCTTGGTTGTGAGAACGACGCTTAGAGCACTGATGGAACTGTGCGAAAAGGATGGGCTAGGAAAGCCTTTAACCAAGCCACAGATTAGAGAAGCCCTCAATCGCCTGGAAGATTTTTTGGCTATTCTGGAGGACCTTCGAGAGAATCGCCAGGGAACCGAAGATTGGCACTTTAAGTTAAGGCTATGGTCAACCGATAGGACAGATAACCTCAATCACTTTGAGCAAGCTTGGGAAGCCAATCGACCTGCCAAGTCCAAAGAGCAACAAGCGGTACAGACAGACTCGAATCCAGTTGCGCCACTGACAGCAGGAGTTGCATCAAAGCAGGAAAACCGAGAGCAGGCGACAGGGTTTGAGACTGATAACCATCAATCTGCACCGAATCGCCCCACCTTCAAACCCTTACAAATGCCGCCCCTGCCAGATTATTTTGTCGAGCGTCCAGACCATCAGCAGCCCGTCAAGGACTTACTGCTGAACGACGATTCAGCCGCTCCTGCTACGCTAGTCGTGAGCGCGATTCATGGCTTGGGCGGGATTGGCAAATCGGTTTTGGCCGCGAGGTTAGCCCATGATGAAGCCGTGCAAACGCGGTTTTGCGATGGTGTGCTGTGGGCCACGTTAGGGCAAGAACCCGATCTTCTGTCGTTTCTCAGTGATTGGATTCAAGCGTTGGGCGATCGAGATTTTAAGCCCACCAGCATTTCGAGTACATCCAGCCATTTGCGAACCCTGCTGTACGACAAGCGAATTCTATTAGTTGTGGATGATGTGTGGAATCCAGAGCACGTCGAACCGTTTCGGGTCGGGCGTGCCGGGTGTCGGGTGTTGGTGACAACCCGGGAAGCAGCCATCCCGAATGTCACGCTTCATAATCTCGAAGAAATGACAGCAGAGCAGTCGTTAGACCTCTTGACGAAGAAATATTCTGGTAAATTGAGCAGCACTGAGCGGCAGCAAGCCGCAATATTAGCGGAGGAAGTGGGGCATTTACCCTTGGCATTGGAACTGGCAGCCGCTCAGATTGAGGATGGCGTCCTGTTTGCCGAGTTGTTGGAAGATTTGCAGGCGGAGACCGCCCGATTGGAGGTGCTAGATCGTCTCATAGAAGTCAGTTCAGCCTATCGCAAGCGCTACAGCCTGTTAGCATCCCTGAACTTGAGCGTGCAGCGCTTGTCCCCAGAGCAACAGCGACAATTTGCTTGGTTAGGGATACTGCCAGAAGATGTCCTAGTGACAGAGCGGGTCGCGAGCGTGCTGTGGGAGTTGCAGCCTCGACAGGCAGGAACCGTGCTGCGAATTTTGCGCTCCCGGGCGTTGCTGCTGGCCGGGGCACAGCAACCCGGGCAGAAACCCACCTATCGCATTCATGACGTGATGCATGATTTGGCAAAACGGTTGCTCACGGGTAGCCAAGTGCCTCAGGAGCCGCAAGATTTACCAGGGCTAGGATGGGAGTTAGCCACCGCTCATACAAAGTTTTTAGAGCGATATCGTGCCCAGACGTGTAATGGCCTCTGGCATACCTTAGCGGGAGACGGCTACATCCATACTCAATTGACGTGGCACTTAGAGCAGGCAGGGCGCATCGAGGCGATTCATGAGCTGTTGCAGGAAGTGACAGAAACAGGACAAAATGGCTGGTTTGTCGCGTGTGAATCGTTAGGACAAACGGCAAATTTCGTTACGGATGTGGCACGAGCATGGCGATTGGCAGATGAACACTGGAAGCGTGATCCAGTTGCAGCGATGTATTGGCAGTGTCGCTATGCGCTGATTTACACCTCACTCAATAGCCTGGCGAGCAATATTCCTCCCATCTTGATTGCCGCTTTGGTAGAGAAGGGAGTTTGGCAACCGCTTCAGGGATGGGCTTATGTGCAGCAAATTCTACAGGCAGAGCAGCGAGCGGAAGCGATTGGAGCGATCTCAGCGCATCTACCCGAAGCGTTGCTGAGGGAAGCACTGAAGCTGACGCGCCAGATTGAGGATGAGTTTGCTCGGGCATTCGCCTTGAGTGCCTTAGTGCTACACCTGCCGGAAGTTGGGCAGGAAGCGCTGGAGGTGACGCGCCAGATTGGAGGTGAGTATTCTCGGGCAGAGGCCTTGAGTGCCTTAGTGCCGCACCTGCCCCAAGCGCTGCTGCCTGACGCCCTGGAGGTGACGCGCCAGATTGGAGATGAGTATTCTCGGGCAGAGGCCTTGCGTGCCTTAGTGCCACACCTGCCGGAAGTTGTGCAGGAAGCGCTGGAGG
>NZ_JCACKG010000112.1:0-10478 GCF_059505265.1 Myxacorys chilensis
TAGATACGCTTAAATCTTTTGTGCTTCTGTCCGAACTAAAGGGGTCACTTCAAAGCATTCCCTAAGAATGCTGTAGATTAAGCCGATGTAACTGAAGCCTTCCCTAGGAATGCCGTAGATTAAGTCGGTGTGGCGCAAACATTCCCTAGGAATGCTGTAGATTAAGTCGGTGTAACCGAAACATTCCCTAGGAATGTCAAGGCGTAAATCGATGTAGACCTAGCGTAAGTCGCTGTAACGGCAGCACTCCTTAGGAATGTTAGGGCACAAGTCGATCAATGCGATGGCTATGCCAAACTCCGAACGATCGCATTCTAGAACAGCTTTCTAGCAATCAATAAGTCAACGTCTGAGGATGAAGGAACTCAGCATCTAATCTCGCTTAGAGATTGATGGTAAAGGTTTGCTGAAGGGATAAGAGTGCTATTTATCTTTGAAGCTATTATGCGGACGGTTTGTTGTATAACACTTTGCATAATAGGGTGTTATACAGATCTTCGTCTGCCTAATCCTCTCTTTTGGGGAGATATACAGATAAACATCTGCGCGACGCTCCGAATCAAGACGTTATGTAGATGTTCGTCTGTCTAAGATTCCAATTTAGGGGAGATAGACAGACTGAAGCGGGCTAGATTCATCTAAGTACAAGTTATACGCTACTTCTATAACTGAACGAATTATGCAAATTACAGAAGCCACCCGTCGAGACGTTATCGACTTGTTCACTATTGAAGAAGCTCATTGGGCAGGTCGCCTAGAGGATACAGAGTTTTTGGGTCGCCTATTTAACCTTGAGACTCTACCCTCTACCGACCACAGGTTTAGGAATGCCGAAGCAGACATCTGGCAGCATCGTGTCAATAATGATGACTGGATGAACAATTGGGTTTTCAATGACCCAAGATTCAACTTGTTGCAATGTGACGATGAGATGTTTTTACGCTTTCTATGCGAAACACTTCATCCTGTTGTTCGCAACGATACAGAAGAAATAAAACGTTTAGAGCAAGCGTTCAATCAATTGCTGCACGATGCAGGTTACGAAATCGTGCCCAAGACGCTATTGTCTGGTCGTGCTGTATATACGGCGAGAAGAATTCAACTTTCAGTTGAGTCAAATATTGCGGATTTGAAGCAAAAGTTCAAAGGTACAGATACTAATTATGTTTTAGGTCAAATCACCCGTATGGAGAGTGCTGTTGATAATGATCCAGGCTTGGCTATAGGCACGGCTAAAGAGCTAATTGAGACTATTTGCAAAACTATTTTGGCTGAAAGAGGTCAGACACTAAGCGGCACACCAGAGTTGCCGAAGCTAGTTAAGCAGACAGTTAAAGAACTCAAGCTTACTCCAGACGACATTCCAAATAAAGCGAAGGCTGCAGATAACATAAAGCTGATTTTGAGCAACTTAGCTACGATTACGAACGGTATTGCTGAATTGAGGAACAGCTACGGCACTGGACATGGTAAAGATTCAAAAGCAAAAGGTTTAGGTTCTCGACATGCAAAACTCGCGGTAGGAGCAGCATCAACCTTAGCCGTGTTTTTATTAGAGACACATAATGAACGTAGCGTATAACATTGCCTGCGGGCACTTCACGAACAATCGCCCGCTTTCGGCTCGCTCCCCGAAGTCGAGTTAAACCTCTCCAAGGCTGCCGCGCGACTTGCGGAAAGCAATGAGCGTTGCTTCTTCGGCATTCGTTAGCTCGGTTCTGATGATGAATGGTTTAGACATTGATGGTGTGAGCGGCTCTGTTTAGGGAGTTATGCATTGATCAAGTACCAACTTCAATTTCAGAAGCTGGCAGGTCTAAGGATTCAACTGGTATCTCATCTCATGCGGCACTCTAAGCACAGTTATTCTTTCATCTCTCGTCTAAAAAGATGAAAAGAGCAGATATCCTGAAATACCTGCTCCTCTGCACCTAGCTCTAGCCTTTAGAATCTATTTCTACACGAAGATTAGATTTGAGTAGCTCCAACCTGAACCTGCTGATCCATCACGCGAACTGAAAACGTAGGCACACTGATTTCGGCGTTGTCTAAACATTCTCCAGTCGCAAGATTAAAGTTTTGCTTGTAAACCGGAGAAGCCACTTTGGGAATGCCATTGCGATCGCCCACAATTCCCCGTGACAAAACATTGGCGTTGCTGAACGGATCATAGTTCGCGATCGCATAAAGTTCCTCTCCGACCCGAAAAATTGCAACTTGTTGGTTGTTCACCAAAGCACAAACGCCCGTATCCGGCAGAATGTCATTCAAGGCACAAACAGTAATCCAACGCGTTGCAGTCGATTGATTGGTGATGGCTTGCATAATTTAGGAGAGATAACGTGTTTAAGAGAAATAATGGTTCTGAACCAGGGCACATCGCTTGAGAAGCACAACGATAGGTAGGGCTATTAGGGCTGACCAATCGTTAAGAGCTGCCGCTCATGCTCATAGGCGGGGCGCAACTGACCCCGTTCTTCTACCCGAATCACATTCGGATCACTCTGATCCGAATTCACAAAGTGACGGAAGCGCTGTAGCTTTCTTGGGTCGTTAATCGTGGCCTTCCATTCGCAATCGTAGGTCGCGACTTGATGCGCCATTTCCGCCTCAAGTTCTGCACAAATGCCCAACGAATCCTCAATGATGACTTGCTGCAAATACTCCATACCACCTTCTAACTTGTTAAACCAAGTAGCAGTTCGTTCAAGACGATTTGCAGTGCGGATGTAGAACATTAGGAATCGATCGATATAGCGAATCAGGGTTTCTTTGTCTAAATCTGCTGCCAGTAGTTGGGCGTGTTGGGGCTTCATGCCACCATTGCCGCAGATGTAAAGATTCCATCCTTTTTCAGTGGCAATGATGCCAAAATCTTTGCTTTGAGCTTCTGCACATTCACGAGTACAGCCCGAAACCGCGCTCTTGATTTTATGCGGGGCGCGTAATCCCCGGTAACGTAACTCCAGTGCGATCGCGAGCGAGGTTGAATCCTGCACCCCAAACCGACACCACGTACTGCCAACACACGATTTCACCGTTCGCAATGCTTTTCCGTAAGCGTGTCCCGACTCAAATCCTGCCTCGATCAACCGTGCCCAAATGTGGGGAAGCTGATCGACTCTTGCCCCAAACAAATCGATTCGCTGTCCACCAGTAATTTTGGAGTACAAGTTGAATTCTTTGGCAACTTCGCCTAAGACGATTAGTTGATCAGGTGTAATTTCACCACCCGGAACACGAGGCACAACAGAATACGTGCCATCCCGCTGAATGTTAGCAAGAAAGGCGTCGTTAGTGTCTTGTAGCCCGGCGTGAGGCGGATTTAGAATGTACTCATTCCACACCGATGCCAAAATGGATGCAGCCGCAGGTTTGCAAATTTCGCATCCTTTCCCTTGACCATGGCGTTGCAACAGTTGATCGAAGGTATGAATCTGTTGCGATTCGCCTTGCGATGAAACAGATGATCGAACTAAGTGATATAACTCTTGGCGTGAGTAAGCGAAGTGTTCGCAGAGATGATTTTTAACTTCGATTCCGGCTTGCTTTAACTTTGCCTTAAACAGATCTGTGACTAACGGAACGCATCCACCGCATCCTGTTCCTGCTTTTGTGCATTGCTTAACGCTGGCTAGATCGGTTAACCCATTGTCGCGAATAGCATTGCAAATATCGCTTTTGCTCACATTGTTACACGAGCAAATCTGTGCTGCATCAGGAAAATTCTCGACTCGCAGCAAGGCATTCTCGCCTCCTGAACGGGGCGGCAAGAGCAGATCTTCTGGATGCGGTGGTAGAGCCGTTTTGTTGTGCATCAGTTGCAGCAAACTGCCATATGCAGATGCATCACCAACGAGAATTCCGCCCAGTAGGGTAGTTGCCGTTTCGTCTACAACTAGTTTTTTGTATGTACCTTGAATGGCATCGCTAATGGTCAGTTCTCTAGCGCCAGACGTTTTGGCAAAGGCATCTCCAAAACTCGCAACGTCTACACCTAACAGCTTGAGCTTGGTAGACATATCGGCTCCATCAAAGCGGCTGTCCACTCCACAGATGTTGTCTGCTGCAACTCCTGCCATAACATAGCCTGGATTAACTAAGCCATAAATTTGGTTTTGGTGAAGCGCGCATTCTCCGATCGCATAAATATCTGGATCAGACGTTTGACAGGCCGGGTTGATCACAATACCACCGCGATCGCCAATCATCAAATCACAGTCTCGCGCTAAGTCATCGCGAGGTCGAATGCCCGCCGAAAATACAATCATATCGGTTTGCAATTCTGTGTCGTCAGCAAACGTCATTCGATGCACTCGACCGTTTTCACTCACAATCTTGGTCGTTGATTTTTGCGTATGGACGCTAACCCCAATTGCTTCAATTTCACGTTTAAGAATCAGTCCGCCTGCATCATCGACTTGAACAGGCATGAGACGCGGCATGAATTCGACGACATGCGTTTCGAGGCCTAAATTCTTCAGGGCGTTGGCGCATTCGAGTCCCAATAAGCCGCCGCCAATTACGACGCCGACCCGACACGTTTTTGCGTAGGCAGCGATCGCTTCAAGATCACAAATGGTGCGATAGACAAACGTTCCCTCGGCGTCTTTGCCCTCAATCGGAGGGACAAAGGGGTATGAACCCGTCGCTAGCACCAACTTGTCATAACTAATGGTGATGCCGTTTGCTGAAGTGACACACTTGCGATCACGATCAATCTTAATTGCGCGATCGCCCATATACATCTGCACCCCATTGTTCTGATAAAACTCAGGCTCAACTAGGGTTAAATCGGCTTCCGTTTTTCCATTAAAAAAACCACTGAGATTAACACGATCGTAAGCAACTCGCGGCTCTTCGCAAAAGGTGATTAAATTCCAATTCTGCGTCGCTCCTTTGGCGATCATTCGGTCTAGGAACTTGTGACCCACCATGCCGTTTCCGATCACAACCAAATTTTGCTTAGCCATATGAGAACTCTTTCCGCTACATTGCTTTGCTTGCTTCAGCCTAGAAGCTCACACAATTAGATTTGTAGTACTCACTACATATTGCTCTCAGTAATGGTAAAGCTGCATGATCCCCATCCGATCTATGCATCGATCAGTTTCAGTTCGCGTTTTAACTTGTTTAAGGTTGCAGTTAACGTTTTAAGTTTGAGTACGATTACAAGCGATATTCAAGCCAACTCTGCGAGCGCTCGTTAGACTCCTTACAAACAGCCAAAACGCCAATTCTCTACCAGTTATCATCCTCTTCGGCTTCGGCAGCACGAGGAACGGCTGGGGGAGGAATTGGATACGCCAGTCGCGGCGGCACTAACTCTAACTGCCGGGGAGATTTCTTTGCCGTATCGCCTCTACGTCGCCGTGAAACCCCTTCTTCATTGGTGTCTTCAGCTACCACTTCATACATCAGTGCTCGTTTGGCTGGGTCTTTGCCTTTACGCAAAATTCGTCCTAAACGCTGGATATATTCGCGAGTCGAACCTGTACCCGATAATACGATCGCAACGCTGGCATCGGGCACGTCTACCCCTTCGTTTAAAACTCGTGAAGCAACCAGCGTTTTGTACTCGCCTTGCTTAAACTTTGTCAGGATCTCATGGCGCTCTTTCACCGGAGTTTGGTGCGTGATCGCAGGAATGAGAAAGTCTTGAGAAATTCGATAAACAGTGGCGTTATCGTCAGTGAAGATCAGCGTGCGATCGGGATAATGACGCCCTAACAATTCGCCTAAAACCCGCAGTTTGCCTTCCGTGCCAAACGCGATCGCTTTGGCTTCTCGGTGGGCTAACATCGCCTTTCGTCCCGCTTTCGACCTAGCACTTGCCGCTACAAATCGCTGCCAGCCTTGAGCGCTGCTGAGATAAAGATTGGCTTCTTTTAAGAAAGCGTTTCTGATTTGAATCAGTCGATCATAGCGTTCACGTTCCTCAAGCGATAGCGTTACCTTAATCTGTTCTACATCATGTTTTGCTAGTGCCGAGCCAGATAATTCTTCTGCTGTTTTACGATAAACTTCTTCACCAATTAGAATTTTTAGATCTTCGTGTTTACCATCGGTTCGCTCTGGTGTTGCACTCAGTCCTAACCGATAAGGCGCGATCGCATACTCAGCAATGACTCGATTAAAGTCACTCGGCAAATGATGGCACTCATCAAATACGAGCAGCCCGTACTGATTGCCCAACGTTTCAGCATTAATCGCGGCACTATCGTAAGTCGCAACTAGAATGGGAGTGCGATCGCGCGATCCACCACCCAACAATCCAATTTCTACATTGGGAAACGTGGTCACTAACTGCGCGTACCATTGATGCATCAAATCTAGCGTTGGCACCATAATTAGGGTGCTGCGCTTTGTGGCCTGCATTGCCAATTGTGCTAGATACGTTTTTCCAGCCGCGGTTGGCAGCACCACCACGCCCGCTCGCCCTGCATTCTTCCAGGCTTCCAAGGCTTCTTTCTGGTGAGGGTACGGCTCCATTGCCAGGGTGGAAACGAGATCAATTTCTTGAAATCCTTTCGCTTTGTCGGTTAACTCTGTCCCTTCTGCCCGTAATGCCAGCACCAACCGACGGTATTGATGAGCCGGGACGCGAAACTTTTCGATCCGATCGTCCCATGTTGCAAAATCCACCCAAATCTTGCCCTTAGGAGGTGGGTGGAGAATTAAAGTGCCGCGATCGTAGGTAATAGTTGGCGTTCGTGCCATCTAGTCCTCCGCATCCGGGTCGATGCCTAAGGCTCTCAAGCGTTCTGCGAGTCGTCCTGCTCTAGCTTCGGCTTTTTGAGCGCGTTCAAACCCAGTGGGAATGACTGCATCCATACGATCGCACCATCGCAACCAGCGATCGCGCTTCCCTTCAAACGTGCCATCCCACAGCGTTAAACCAATACCAATTTCGTCAAACCAAGCATCAGATTTCTCCTGATACCGATTAGCGCGCAGTTCAAATACAGTCAGCAGCTTTTCTCCCAGTTGCTCTAGTGGATCAAACACAGCATAGTAACTGACGCCCATTCGGGCATAGTTTGTCAGCTTACTGCCGAGTTCGTTTCCTTCTTTGTTAGAAACAATTTCAATTGCGACATCGGGTGACTTGCCAAACTCCCAGACAAAATAGGTGCGATTTTTCTTCTCACGCCAGTCTTGAGGAACCTCGACATCCAAGCTGAGAAATACATCGGGAACTAGGGGAGGCTGACGAACGGCATAAAACACACCGACGTTCGCGGCGACTAAGAACGATCGCGACTCAAAAACATCATTGCTATAGAGCGCTTCAGTCAGTAACCGCTGCTGCTTTTCAGAGATCAAATTATTTACGGGCGCATCATCTTCGATCACTAGACGGCTGATATCCGGCGCGATGTTTGGGTCAGGAACGACACTTTGGGACATAAGTACGCTTGTTCCTCAAGCTCTATGTGTAATAGTAACGGCTATTGAGAGCGAAAGGGTAGAAAAGCTAGATTTAGCTCGATTGTATGCAGTCAAGTTGATTTCTACTTGTAGAAAAGTATCATTAAACCCGCTTTGAAGACAGAATGAGAAGCCAAGCCCATCAAGGCTTTCCTACTGTATTACTTTTATTTTTCGAGCAGAACATTCTGTAACGCAATTTCACCAAAGAGGTTAAATATAACTTTGGGGAACACTGGTATCGCAGTTCTCCTCAGCATCTGTCTGAAGTTAGGTCAGAAGCCGTAGTTGTGGCAGAAGCCGTAGAGAAATTACCCATCTACTGCTTTATATAAAAACATTTCAAAATATAACAATCTTTCAAGGGTTATTGCGTCTCAAGGAATCGCCATGCTTAACCTCTTAAGAACCCTTCTAAGTTCAAGTCCCTTTGTTCCTCATGGTCATTGTTACCTCTGGAAAACCGGACTGGTTTGGCTCAACATTATCTCGGATGCTCTCATTGGGTTGTCCTACTACTCCATTCCTTTGCTTCTGGTTTACATCGTTCGCAAGCGAGGAGATTTGCCGTTTGACTGGTTGTTTTTCCTAATAGGCAGCTTTATTGTGGCATGCGGCACTGGGCATTTGATGGACATCTGGACGTTGTGGCATCCGACCTACTGGCTGTCAGGCACAATCAAAGCTTTGACAGCTACGGTTTCTGTAGCAACAGGAGTCGCATTGGTTTCCTTGATTCCTAAAATATTAGCGCTGCCTAGCCCTGCCCAACTTGCAGAAGCAAATCAAAGACTTGAGCAACAAGCAACGGCGCGTCAGCAAGTTGAAGTCGCGTTGCGTCAATCTCAACAAACCCTAGAATTAGTGATTGACACCTTTCCGCAACGGGTGTTTTGGAAAGATCAAAATTTTCGTTACTTGGGCTGTAATCGGTTGTTTGCTCAAGATGCTGGGCTAGAGTCGCCAGAGCAAATTTTAGGGCGCGATGATTTTGACCTAGATTGGAAAGAACTGGCTCATCTCTATCGGGCTGATGATGAGTTTGTGCTGAGCCAGAGAGCCTCTAAAGTAAATCATGAAGAGCCTCGGGTTTCACAAGATGGTACGGCGTGGGTGAGAATGACTAAAATACCGCTTCAAAATGATGCTGGAGACGTAATTGGACTCTTCGGTTCCTATGAAGATATCAGCGATCGCAAGCAGGCAGAAATCGCGATTCAGCAATCTAAAGAAGCTGCCGAAACTGCGCTTCAAAACCTTCGACAAGCTCAACATCACCTTATTCAATCCGAAAAGATGTCTAGCTTGGGTCAACTCGTGGCGGGTGTTGCCCATGAAATCAATAATCCTATTAGTTTTATCTATGGAAATATTGTTCCAGCCAATCACTATGTTCAAGATTTATTTAGTCTTCTAGCACTCTATCAACAGCACTATTCATCCCCTGTCGCTGCAATTCAACAGCGGCTAGACGAGATAGATATTGACTTTCTGAGCGAAGACCTGCCGAAACTCTTGGGTTCCATGCGGGTAGGAGCCGAGCGGATTCACCAAATTGTGTTGTCTTTACGCAACTTCTCGCGCCTAGACGAGACTGGAGTAAAAGCCGTCAACTTGCACGATGGAATTGAAAGTACGATCGTCATTCTCACCCAGCGTCTTCAGGGTATCCGTATCATCAGGCAGTATGGCGATTTGCCTAAAATTGAGTGCCAGCCAGCGCAACTCAACCAAGTATTTATGAATTTGCTGATGAATGCGATCGAGGCTTTGGCTTCCCCGAATTTACCGATTAAAGAAATTACTATTCACAGCGATCGCATCAACGAAACCGAGATTCAACTTCAAATCCGGGACAATGGATGTGGAATGCTATCTTCTATTCAAACAAAAGTTTTCGATCCATTCTTCACCACTAAGCCAGTCGGGCAAGGAACAGGGTTAGGGCTATCGATAGTCTATCAGATTGTTGAAAATCACAGTGGCAAGATTGAAGTAACGTCTGAACCAAACAGCGGAACAGTGTTTACACTCCAGTTGCCTATTACTCAACCAGACCATGTTCAACAAGATCGTCAACACCAAATTGCTCGAACCTCGGTTTAAGTACTAAAGCCCATGGTCACGAAACTTTGAAAAACTGCAAAGCAAACTATGGGGCGAAACGAATATCTCGATCCGCAGTTTTTCGTGCTCACGTATTGACTGCGATCGCAGTCAATAACAACTGTTCAGTCTTCTGTCGATAAACCGATTGTACCTAGCCAGACTATTGCATTATCGATGGAAGAATGTGGCTAATCCAGAATTTACCGCGTGAATCATCGTGTCAGATTGACCAAGTTCTTGATCTGCTGCCCATTCGACTGCCTGCACCCTATCTTCTGGCAGTCCTAAAAGATCTACTAGGCGACGATAAGCAGCTTTTTCATCCGCCGTAATCGCGTCTTCGTCCGGGTTAAGCGTTCCCCCCGCCTGGATAACCATGTATCCTAATTTCAGAACCAGTTCTCGATCTTCAACCGTTTTTAGGGTCGGGACTGACTCTTCTAGAGGAATGTTCTGTCCCAGATAGTCTTGAAACTCCTGTCGTAGAACCTGCTTCTCAGCAACATCGGTTGTAAAAAGGCTAACAAACTGATCTATCATCAACTCTGCTTCTTCAGGAGTTAACTTTCCATCCGACCAAGCCATCGAACAAACGATCCGAAAAACGTTCATTTGCTGTGGAGAAATACTGGGAGGGGGCGGCGTTATCATGAGTTCTTCTCACTTAAAAGCTAGAGGAATATAGTTCTAGATTTGTTTTGCTTAATTAGTAAATAGGCAGGTCAATTAAACCTCTTTTTATGGATAACTAGAAGATTAGGATTGCAACGTTTCCTAAATAATTCAATTTTACCGATCTTTAGGCTAAACCACTAAAATGCTAACAAAACTATTCCAAATGCTACAAGAATTCCATATCTACGGATAGGGCAAACGCACACGCTTCTTCATAATCGAGCGGGACTAGAGGGCTGAGCGAGAACTTTCAGGAGGTAGTT
>NZ_JCACKG010000113.1:0-10423 GCF_059505265.1 Myxacorys chilensis
TGAGTCAGATGCAATTCTACTGTGAATGCTAAAAACATTAATTTTGTCAGACTTTTGCAATTCTACTGTGAATGCTAAAAACATTAATTTTGTCAGACTTTGCATAATGCTAGAGAACGCTACGTGAACGATCAATACAGCTTGAGTCTAAACAAATTGTGGCTTAACTGCTAATTCCACCTCCAACTCACAATTACAACAGGAACAAGCATCATGACTTTCTTCAAATCTAGTCTCAACCTCGCATTACTCAGCTTATTAACTTGCACTGGCTTGGCTGCCCCCGCCTTGGCAACAGCCGATAGCGACAACAGCATCCGCAACGCGCAATTTGAGGGTACTGTCGATCGGTTCGGTCAATCGCGGCAGATTAACGGCGATGTAACGGCTACCAACGATCTAGAAGATTTCCGGAAATTTCTCCTCACTGGTAAAGCTACCTTGCATATCAGTGGTAAAAGCAATATTGCCCCTAACGGCGGACGCACTGATTTGTTACTAGTTCGCGACTTCAACAACAATGGCGTACTCGATTCAGGTGAATTAATTGCTAAAAGTTCTGGATCTTTTCAACACTCATTTACCCGTAAAGATCTACTCGCTGGCAATTATATTGTCATCCTTCGGAATCGCGAATTGAACTCCAACAAAGTCCAGTATCAAGTTACCGTCGATCCTCAATAATCATCGAGCCTCTCGATTAGATGTCTCTTAATCCAGACGGACAAACGATCGGGAGCAGGTCACTTTTGTAGGAACGCAGGTACTCTTTAAAGCTGAGCCTGAGATCGAGATGTGGGGAGATATCCTGAAAGACTTAGATTTAACGGATAGTTTGTTCTGAAAGAACTGACATGCTCCCTAAACGATCTTCTGTCAATGAAATATTTCAAAAATCGGTGATCGAAATTTACTGCCAAAAGTAATCTGAATCGATCGCCGACTATGAAATTCAGGTCGAGCAATTATCGCAAATTATAACTTGTTTAACGGAGTTAATCTCATGATTCATCATCTGTCGATCGATGCTCGCGATCCGTTGCGGGTGGCGGGTGTGCTTGCAGAAATCTGGAAGGGAAAAGCATACAAATTTCTCATTCCCGGTAGTTATCTTGTCATGCCTTTTGACAACTATGGCACTCATATTGTGGTGTTTAAATCCGGTGATGCCTGGATTCCAGGTGCCGATGTCGAAGCAGCTAAAGTAAGCCAAACTACACCTACCGATTTTGTTTCTGCTCATGTCGCTATCTCTGTTCCGATCGAACATCGACAGATCGAACAGATTGGCAAGCGAGAGGGCTGGCGCGTCCTCACCCGCAAACAGGGCAATGGCAACCCCTTCAGTGCGGTTGAGTTTTGGGTCGAGAATCGCTTTTTGCTTGAGTTTTTCTCACCAGAATTTACACCTCAATATCTACAAGCGATGCAACCAGAATCGATCGATCGAATTCTAGGTCAACCGATCGATTTTGCGCCAATTCCGTAAATCTATTCAAAGGTCGGTTTCCTGTTTTTCTGGAAATGCCACCTACTAGCAAGTCGATTTGCCAGCCATGTTGCCTTGGCTTCCGATCCGCAGGGCACGATGGTTGAAGTCTATCCGTTTGGTACTGCCCTGTGTCTCAAATTCAATTTTATGGTGCAATTCTGTGTCCTTTTGCCCATCGAGTGCGGTTAACTTTGTTAGAAAAAGGCGTTCGGTTTGAATCTATCGAAATCGACCCCCAAAATAAGCCTGCTAACTTCCTCGAAATTTCTCCCTATGGCAAAGTACCCGTCCTCAAACATGGCGATAACCGGGTCTGGGAATCGGCGATCATCAATGAATATCTAGAGGAAACTTTTCCCGATCCGCCACTGTTACCCACCGAGCCAATCCAGCGGGCACGAGCGCGGATTTGGATTAACTTTGCCGATACCCGCTTGTACGCTACTACCGGAAAAATATTATACGGTCGCGATCCGCACCCAACGACGTTATTAATCGAACTGAGCGAGCACCTGCTCTTTATGGAGCATGAGGGTTTGCGTAAACATCCCACCATTACCCCTTATTGGCTGGGTACGGAGTTGAGTCTGGTCGATCTAACCTTTTACCCTTGGTTCGAGCAATTAGCCGTGCTGGAGCATTTTCGAGGCTTTGGGTTGCCATCAGGATTAGATCGACTTCAGGAGTGGCAAGCAGCAGTAGCCCAGCGGGAAACGGTACGATCGATCGCCAATTCGCCAGAATTTTATCTCGAACATTATGGGCGACTGGCTCAAACTAAGTTCTAGCCTCGCGCAAATCCCTTTCTTGATATCCACAGGTAACAAACATCATGAATTCTAGAACTGGCTACAAGATCGATCTAGAAACTCATGCGATCAACCAACCAACCGCCGATCGATCCCAGCATAAATCTTGGTTTAGTAAACTTCGTCAGGCGATCGCCACAGCCTTTGAGCCGCGTCAGGAACCCATGTTCTGGAAAAAGCGAGATCGCAATGGCAATATCTACTGGCAAGGCTACGATCCAGCCAGCAATTGCTCTGTCGAATTTGGTCTGATGATGATGCCCGCTACTGGCTCGATTTGCAAAGACCATTTCGATGACTCCATCAGCACTCTCAGCTTTCCATGATGAAGCCGCCTTTCACTCATACCGCCAATTTTGATCGATTTTGAAATTATGAATTCGACCATCTATTTATCTTCACCGATATTGCTGCTCCAGAAGCCGATCGGCTCTTATTGCTCGGTTTAGTGGAGGACGCTCCAGGAACGCTTCAGCAACGCCAAGCTTGCGACTCTATTCATAGCAATCCAACCCGTCGGGAGGACAAGCGCAATGGACAGGAACTGTCAAGATAGGCTGATCAACATTACCGTTTGGCTCATTGCTGAACTTGCTCTCAATCTAACCGGATTCGATAACCTGGCAGATTACAGCGAATTCGTGTTTGAACGGAGTCATTGCGCGATCTCTACCTCGCAAGTTCAACCGAATTTAATCCGACTCGCCTAAATCAATCTTGCTACAACTTGGAGAATTCTATGCAATGGCTCATGTGCGGAAGCCTTGGGCTGTTGGTCTGGAGTTGTTTGGGCATTTCTCCGGTTTTTGCTCAATCCCAACTGCCTCAACTCAGATCCCTAACAGTCCCCACAACAATTGCCCAACAACCCAACACTCAAAGAACTCCTACAATTGTTCGTCCTGGAGAAACTCTCCGACTCAAGCTCGATCGACTTCCCACCGAAGGCACACTTGCTATCTTTCTGGATCAAACCGATATCACCTCGCAAGTTCAGCAGACCGCAACTGAATTCGTTTACCAACCCACGTTGTTTCCAATTGCATCGGGCGATCATACCGTTACATTCTACATAGTAAAACCTGGAAATCAATGGAGCGAATTTACCACCTTTAGTATCAAAGTAGAAGAGTCACCTCCGCCATCCTCAACCCCACCACAGTCTCCCAATCCGCAACCTAACACTCCTACACCTCAACCCACTGAATCCCCTGCCGCTCAACTCTCAACCCAGGCTCGTGATCTCACTATTACGCCCAAGCTGAGCGTCAATTTCAAGTCTCAAATTCTCGATGCTCGTAGTCCTGATGCAGGTGTCTCAGACCGTCCAACTTTTGCTGATCTATCTTTTACTGGCGGGATCTCTGCTCAGTATCAACGCGGGGATCTGAACCTTCAAACCAACATCAATCTAGCAGGCAGCACATTTCAGCAAGAAGCCCTCCGGTTTGGACAGCTAGGAGAATCCGCTCCTCCAGTTGATTTGAGTGATTACTTGATTGATCTCAAAGTCGGTTCAGCCCAGTTCTCACTCGGTCATATTTGCTATGGAAATCATCCATTTCTTCTCAATAGTCTCTGTACTCGTGGATTGAGTAGTAAATTGAGCATCAACGATCGCTTAGATCTCTCCGTTGCTCATCTCAGTACCACTAGCATTGTTGGGTTCGATGACATTCTTGGCATCGCCAATTCAAACAATACCGTCACAGCCGCAACGCTTGGGCTGCAACTTCTAAAAAATCAAGCAGGAGGGATTCGACTAGAAACAACCGTCATGCGAGGACTCCGCCAACCTGTAAGCGATTTTAATGCAGGGGAAGTCGTAGATGCAGAAGAAAGTCGTGGAATTGGCTTCCGATTACTGGCAAATGATGCCTCTGGACGGTTCAAACTCGATGCTGGACTCGCACGCAGTACATTTACAAATCCATCAAGTGATGCTCAACTGATCAATGATTTTGATGTCGTGAAAGTTGAGCCAGTTACTCGCAATGCTTGGTATGTCGAAGCAAATTATGATTTGCTCAAAGGAGTGCCACTCGATGCAACCCGTACACTCGATTTATCCTTCAATTTCCGACGTGAACGAGTTGATCCACAATTTGGGACGGTCGGAACAAGTGTGACAGCAGATCGGTTACAAACGCAATTCGGGATCAATGCCGCGATCGCTGGCGCAACCGTTCAATACCAATCCAACCAAAGCGAGGACAATCTTGCCAATATCCCGACTGTTCTTAAAACCCGAACTCGCAATACTTCACTCAATGTGAATGTTCCGCTTCAGACAGTCTTAAATGTTCAAAATAATTTCCTACCCACTCTGACTTATAGCTTCCAGAAAACTCATCAATTTGGAGTAAACACCCCGATTCCAGAACTTTCTGCTTTTGATCCGACTGAAATCCCAGATCAAATCACAACCACTCGACAGTTTGGCGTGTCCTGGTCAATGTCAGAATTTAACCTGAGTTACCAACTCTCTAACACCTTTCAAGACAACCGCCAACTGAGTCGAGAAAATGCAGATTTCAAAACAATCAGCCATCAAATATCAATGGGATGGCAGCCGAACCCTCGATTCAACCTTAATCTTGGCTATGTCTTTACTAGTGCAAAAAGCTTTGAAGAAGACATTACGCGCTTCACCAGTAGTCCCACGATCGGCATTACCTGGGAAATGTTTCCCAAGCTAACATTAGGCTTGAACTACAATCGCAGCAACGAGTTTGATTCATTCAACCAGAAATTTAGCCGTAGTACAACATTAGAAGCAATTCTGACGTGGCAATTTAACATTAATGCACTAGGACGCACGATGCCTGCAAGTGCTTTTATCCGTTACGGTAGACAAGCGAATTTGAATCGCGATCGCATTTTTGACCTCGATACCAACGCCACGATTCAAACAGTCAACGCAGGCTTAAGTTTTAGTTTCTGAGGAGTAACACTATGAACCGACTGCTCAAACTCATCGCGCTTACTTTTTCGGGCTGGCTTGTGCTCTCGTCTAACGCTCAAGCAGTTACTGTTAGTCCGAGAGGAGTGAACGTCAGAACCTTTGGATCAACGACAGTCTTTCTGACCTTTGCTGGGCTCAATAATCAAGTCCCCGCAGAAGGTTTATGGTGCGGTGCGATCAATGCTGATCAGTCTTGCGTTTCAGGAACAATTTTTGGACAGCTTCCGGCTCGGAGTAATCGATCGAGAAGAAGCGGAACCAATAACTTTACGGACATTATGACGATCCCTCCGTCCGTTGCTCGTCGTGCCTATCAGGATGCACTGCGAGGGAATTCGTCTGAGTTCTTTTATGTGCGCCGATTTGTTAGTCGAACCGGAGCGCCCGATGAGTTTGTCGCAGTGACTTGTCGATTAGCAGGAGGTGGAGCAAGAGTTCCTCTAGCACTGACTGAAGTTCGTTTACAATTTGAATCTGGACAAGATGTGCCTGCCATTACAACCGGAAGTAGCCTGCCACGCTTCGGAGCTAACATTGCTTACAATGGCACTGGACGACTCAAAGGACGCTGGGAAATCGTCCGCCCTGGAGAACCATTACCCAGCGATCGCGATTTACTGACAGAGGCTTCTTTACCGATCGAAGAACGCGCCTTACAGCGTCGATATACTACCCTACAAAGATTTGACATTTTTGTGCCACCTACAGGTCGCGTCTTTCTGCCCGGTCCTGATCCAGCCACGATCCCTAAAGGTATTGAAGGACAGCATCTCATTTTGCTACGAATTGAAGCAACGGACGATCGTGAAGGCAATTCTGAAACTGGAATTGGGACAGTTAACTCTGGAGGCGTAGCTAGCTTTCCGTTACCTGTTCTGCGGTACTTTGTGACTTCAGATCTATCAGGTTTGCAGCTTTTAAGCCCAAGTGACAATGCTCAACTCTCTGCCAAACAGCCGATTCGGTTTCAGTGGCAAGCAGTCAAAGATGCGATCGCATACAAGCTAGAAATTAAGCAAAACTCTACTGTCATTCTATCTGCCCTACTCACGCCGACTCAAACCAGCTATACCGCCCCATCTTGGTTAAATGAAAAAACACAGCAATTGCTCCAGTGGCAAGTGCAGGCGACCCTTGCGGTATCTGCGGAGCAGCGCGGAAAGGATCGCTCAGTCCTGACAAATTCAAGGGTTCAAGAGTTTCAGATTCGACGAGATTAAATAGTATGTAATACCTTCGCCCCATTCATCAGCAAGATAGCAGAGCGCTCGAAAGGGTTGTGTCGCAAAGATTTTAAGTGACAAACGAACTGGTCTTGTTCGTATTGCTTTAAGCCATCACTCCGAAGAGTTCGTTAATGAGTTCTGCTTGAGATACACTGTCCCCTCGACTGATTCCTTTCACTTGTCCTTTGCGAATCATAGCCATTGCCTCTACCCCGCGTAATGTTCTTCGTGCTGTGTTGAATGATTGAAATCCCATCATTGGTTTGACAATGCGCTTCACGTTGCGATGGTCTTGCTCAAAGAATCTATGTAAGCCGTGAGAGAGTAGAGACAACCAAACCTTACCCTCTCACTTCTTGGAGAATAACATGAAGATTCTAGCGGGCAGCTTCGCTGTGCTGAAGGCAACGACTTAGGAAAATTTAACTGTGTGTCCTGTCTGTTCAATACCGAAACCAATACGACGGAGTTTGAAACGATCAAAACCTATCGCATCGAGTTTGAGGATTTGCTCAAGCGGATGTGTCCCCAACTCGTCGTGGTAGAAACTTGCTCAATTACAGGATGGGTGCATGATCTGTGTGTCAAGCAGGGCTATGAAGTGTTAGTAGCGGACTCGTCTCAGGACGCATGGCGTTGGAAAAACGTCAAACGTAAAACCGACAAAGATGATGCCCTGAAGCTGGCAAAATTGGCAGCCCTCAAGCAGATTAATTCAGTGTATGTGCCTGCACCAGAGGCTCGTCAGTATCGACACTTCGTGAAGTACCGTAAGGTGGTGGTTGGACGGATTAATCGAGTGCAGAATACGATCCGAGCCTTGTTCGACCAGCAAGGGGTGAAGATGCCGCAAGGGCATCGGGCTTGGACCGTGCAGGGAATTGAAGAATTGAGCCAACACCGACGATCATTGACGGATTGTGATATGAACAACTTGTGGCGTGGAGAATTAGACCTGGAGTTAACGATGCTGGATCAATTGTGGGAGCACCTTGCCTCAATTGAGCAGCAGTTGGAAGCATTAGCAAAGCAGGAAGAGCGGGTGCAACTATTACAGACAATTCCAGGGGTAGGACGCAGAACCGCGGAGGTGATCGTGACTTGTCTGGATGAGCCAAAGCGATTTGGAAATGTACGACAAGTAGCAGCGTATGGAGGATTGATTCCACAACAACATCAATCAGGACAAACGAATCGATTGGGCAAGATTACCAAACGAGGATCACGATTATTGCGAACGGCATTAGTGGAGGTGGCATGGGCAATGTTGCGGTACAACGAGTGGGCAGCGGCGACGTATGCCCGAATTTGTGGCGGACAGAAGACACGGAAGAAAACAGCGATTGTAGCGGTAGCTCGGAAGTTGTTAATGCGGTGTTGGGCGATGTTGTTACACAACGAGCCGTGGAAACCAGAGCTTGCTCAACCGGTTACAGAAGCATAAAACAGAATGAGAGAATGAAGTCAAAGTAAGATGATGAAGCATGAGCTTGAAACTAACATCTAATTTGAAACATAATTGCCTCGACGAATAAGCCATGCACCTTTGTAAAAACTCTTGAGACAATGTGGAAAAAGCACGAACTGCATCGACAACTCGGATAGTTGATTAAATTTACTTTGACACACGTTCAGATACAAAAAAATGTTATAGGTAATGAAAATATCATCTTGAAGAGCAAGATGAATGATTTGTAATGAAAGAAATTAGGAACTGCTGCAAGACTACAAGCCACAAACTTATTTGACACGTTCACGGCTTCATAGTTGATGTTGTTCAAATATTTGCGCTGCCGCAATTCGGTCTCGGCTTTCAATGTCTGATCTTGCTTCAACTCATCGACTGCAACCGGATAAGCAGCATTTTTATCCACAGTAATCACTCGTGGCGTTTGAGTGTGCTTTGCTCTCAACACTTTGCGAAAAAAGCGGGCAGCAGCCTTTCCATCTCGCTTCGCACTCAGTATAAAGTCCAGGGTGTTCCCCTCCGAATCCACGGCTCGGTAAAGATATTTCCACTCGCCTTTCACTTCGATGTACGTTTCGTCCACTCTCCATGAGCCATTTGTCGGATTCAAGAACGGTCGAATCCGTTTATCGAGTTCTGGGGCAAATTTCAAAACCCAACGATTAATCGACGAATGATCCACTGCGACTCCGCGCTCTGTCTTCATTTCTTCCAAGTCCCGGTAGCTCAAAGAATAGCGACAATACCACCGCACGTTCAGCAAGATGATTTCAGGGAGAAAGTGGTGCCATTTAAACAGGGAATCAGTCGTCATTTAAAGCGAAGCTAGAGAAAATTGGGCTTTCCTACCCTACCATTTTTGCGACACAACCTTCTGTGGTTCATTGTCTCAGCACGCTAGTCGAAACTACCCACTTTAGTGGGAGACTTTAGTTGCTACACACCTCCCGATAGCTGCAACAGGAGAGCACGATAGGTTTGTAAAGAAAAACCATCATGAGCGATCAACGTCGAGGCAGTCATACCGTCACTCGCTTAACTGCCCATCTCGTCTGGGTGACGAAATATCGATATCCAGTACTTAAGGGTGAGATCCAGAAGCGGTGTCGAGAATTGATCATCCAGATTTGTGATGCTGAGGACGTGAAGATTCTTAAGGGGGTGGTGAGTAAGGATCATGTACACATGCACATCGAGTATCCACCCTCAAAATCTATTAGTGACCTCGTGCGGCGGGCAGGGCTGTTTCATTGTAGAAGGGGAAAAACCTTGTCCAGTTGATTGGCGAATTGCCGTTTGGCAGCCGCCATCGAAGTAACCCCCAACATGCGAGCAAAGTGAATGAAGAAGTTGCGGACCACTGACCAGTTCGCAGTTGCATTCCTGCCTCTTTGCAGCGCATTGTCTTCGTTAAACGTCACGTCTTTGACCCAATGCAATCGATTCTCGATGCACCAATGCCCGCGAATGATGCGATGAAACTTCTCGGCATGAGCAGCGACACTGCTAATGTAGGACTGCCGCTCGTCAAACGGTTTTCCATCTCGATAGCCGTGTCGTTGCACCACAATCGCGCTTTGGATACCTGGCCACTCATGCCCAAAAGCGGTCACGCCATCAAACACGCTGACTTTCCATGTCGTGCTCCGTCCATGTCCTTGTTCCTGTTCTTGATAGCAACTCAGGGGTTGTTGCGTCTTCGATTGTTGAGCAATGCCTCGGTACAATCGCCCTTGATTGGCTTTGACACAGACCAGATAGTCATTGCCTTGCTTAACAAGCTGGTGCAGTGTTTTTTTGACAGTGTAATGCGTCCAACGTGACGCCAATCCCACAAAATCCGACAGCATCCAGCAGCACTCGCACCACGTCCTGTTCACTCATTCGTTTTTGCTCCATTGGCATGACTGCTTGCACGACGCCACGTTGATGAGAGAACAACGACACCAAACTGACAAAGTTCTGTTCGGCTTGGTTGTAATCAGTCACGCTACCTTTGATGCTTTTACCATCACAAGCAAACCACTCGCCTATGTCTACCTTGTGTTGTACCTGTGCCCAGTCAGTAAACACAGTCGCCAGAACCTGATAATCCAGCTGTTGCATGACACGGCGAAACGTCGAGTACGAAGGGAGTTTTGTGCCAGGTGCGAGTTCCAGTTTCTGAGAGACTTCTTGCCCATAAATTGCGACGAACTCGGCTAACGGGCGATAACCCCAGTACCCCATCATGGCACCCAGAATAATCAGCAGCAAAACCAGCCATAGCTCATGGCGTTGACCTCGAGCGGCGCGAAACTCTGGGATGCGTTGCAGGTGTTCGATCAAGCTCATGGGAGTGAAGTCAAGTCACAACACGGCTTAGTTTAATTTTTCTACTTTGACTTTGAAACAGCCCTGCGTGCGGCGGGCAGGGCTGTTTCATTGTAGTAGGGGAAAAACCTTGTCCAACTGATTGGCGAA
>NZ_JCACKG010000114.1:0-10349 GCF_059505265.1 Myxacorys chilensis
GTGGTAGAAAGTAGATACGCTTAAATCTTTTGTGCTTCTGTCCGAACTAAAGGGGACACTTCAACGGCTCTACTACTGTCCGCACTGTCAAGCATCGACCTAGCAGTAGGGTAAACGCATCTAGATTAGATACTGTGAATCTTAAATAGCTTTGAAGACGTAGTTTCTCGCAGATTTAGAATTAAGTGATGCCCTCTATAAAGCGATGTTATGGCGCTTCTGGAAAGTGCTGTTATAGCAGCATTTTCTATCCAAATTCAGATATTCATAGGTTTTAGTCTATGTAATAGATTTGAGAAATCTTGTCCTAACAACCACCACATGGCTAGACTTTTCAGAGAAATTCAGAGTATCTTAATCTTTAACAAATCAGCTAATGAAATTAATTGATTTGTCAACAGTCTCAAGCAATGATTGCCAGCGCTGGTCTATTTTTCGCGAGATTTAAGGGAGTTAATCCTTAATCTGTTAACTCCCTTAATCTATTAACTTTCTGTCATCTTCTGCTCGGCATTTAAGTCGGAGTGAGCGTCGTTGAGATGCATCGCTCTGACGAATCAGACTTTCGTGTTTTAAATATTTCACATTCAGCAAACCTGCTTAAAAATGCATTTTTATAAGCGATTTGCTGAGCGAAATTCGATTGCCTTTAATCAGCAATCAATCTGTTCATTACTGAATATTGTAGTTAGGAGTTAGAAATGGAACGCTTTTCGTCTGCCATGTCTCGGCGGCGCTTTCTCTATACAGCAGGTGCAACCACTGCATCTTCAATCTTTTTGAAAGGATGTCTGGGTAATCCACCTGCTGAACTCGTGGGAGGTAGAACCCAAGCAGCCCCTGTTGCAGATGCAGGCTCTGGTGTAAAAGCAGGGCAAGAACCGGAAGTTAAAACTGCTAAATTAGGCTATTTTCCCATCGTGGAATCTGCCCCTTTAATCATTGCGAAAGAGAAAGGATTCTTTGCTAAACATGGCATGGGAGAAATTGCTTTAGATAAGCAAGCGAACTGGGGTGCTGCTCGCGATAATGTCAAAATTGGTTCATCTGGAGGCGGAATTGATGGAGGTCAGTGGCAAATGCCAATGCCTTATCTGATTTCGGAAGGAATCATTACCGATAACGTTAAGATTCCCATGTTCGTATTAGCGCAATTGAACACTCAAGGAAATGGAATTGCGCTCGCAAACAAACACCTTGGCAAAAACATTGGTCTAAAGCTGGCGGATCAAACGGCCTTCTTTAACGGTCTAAAGTCCCAAGGTGGACAATTCAAAGCTGCCTATACGTTTCCCCGAGCCAACCAAGAATTTTGGATTCGATATTGGTTAGCAGCGGGTGGCATTGATCCAGATACCGATGTGGAATTGTTGACCGTTCCAACAGCGCAAACCGTTGCCGATATGAAGCGGGGGGCAATGGATGCATTTAGTACGGGCGATCCTTGGCCTGCCAAAATTGTTTCGGACAAGTCAGGATTCATTGCAGCCCTCACAGCTGAAATTTGGAAAGCGCATCCCGAAGAATATTTTGCAATGCGAAAAGATTGGGTAGATAACCATCCTAAAGCTACGAAAGCGATTCTAAAAGCAATCATGGAAGCACAACAGTGGTGTGATGACTTTAACAATCGTGCAGAAATGACTAAGATCTTGGCTGGACGAGAATATTTCAACATGCCAGAAACCGTTATAGCTGAGCCATTAATGGGCAAGTACAACCTAGGAGAACGAACAATCGACGATCGCTCGATGGCAGTACTGTACTGGAAGGATAGCAAAGGCAGTGTTTCCTATCCTTATAAGAGCCATGACCTCTGGTTTTTGACTGAGAGCGTTCGTTGGAACTTCTTGCCCAAAGAAACCTTGACCAATGCTAAGAGCTTGATTGATCAAGTCAACCGAGAAGACCTTTGGAAGCAGGCAGCACAGGAGTTGGGCGTTGCATCTTCTGATATTCCAAGCAGCACTTCTCGCGGCGTTGAAGAATTTTTTGATGGAGTCAAGTTTGATCCAGAGAATCCTCAAGCTTATTTGGATAGTTTGAAGATTAAGAAAGCTTAGGGATTTGAGCATAAGACGTTAGTAGATAAAGAAGCATAAAAGCTAACGCAAGATAAGTGAAAATCTAGCAACTGCTGAAACTTTATCTTGAACACGTCAATGATTACCACAGTTGATAGGAGTAAAAAATCATGACTATTGCCCGGAAGCAATTCAACAAACCGTCCTTTGTCCTCGACAAGAAGCTAAAACAACGGCTTGAGGATATTGCAACACCGCTTGGAACGATTTTAATTCTGCTGTTAATTTGGCAACTTCTGACGATGATTTTGCCAACCGATTTGCCAGGGCCGATTAAAGTTGTTCAAGAAACGTGGGTCTTGATTTTATATCCATTCTTCGACTTCGGCGGCACGAATAAGGGCTTATTTTGGCAGGTTTTTACCAGTTTGCAACGGGTTGCGATCGGCTATTCGTTCGCGGCTGTTGTGGGCATTGGACTCGGAATCTTAGTGGGTTTGAACAAACGCTTGTCAAAAGGACTTGATCCAATTTTCAACATTTTGCGCACCGTTCCGCCCCTCGCCTGGGTGCCGATCGCACTTGCTGCATTAAAACAGAATCAGCCTGCCGCTTTGTTCGTAATCTTCATTACTGCGATTTGGCCGATCCTGATTAACACGGCGGTTGGCGTCCGGCAAATTCCTCAAGATTTCAACAACGTGGCTCAAGTGTTGCAGCTCCCAAAAACGGAGTACTTCTTCAAAATTTTGATTCCGTCCGCGTTGCCTTATATTTTCACAGGGTTACGGATTGCGATCGGGTTGTCATGGCTAGCGATTATTGCCGCAGAGATTGTGATGTCTGGGATTGTCGGAATTGGGTTCTTTATCTGGAACGCTTATCAAAACAGTCAAATTAGTGAGATTATCGTGTCCCTGGTATATATCGGCTTAGTCGGGTGGTTGCTCGATAGCCTGATGGCGTGGGTGCAGACCTTGATTCTGCCGCAGAGCCAGCGATAATCATTCCACTCAGCAATCATCCCACTCAACGTTGGCATTCCGCGCAACATCGGCATTCCACTCAACATTGTCATTACTGATTTACGTCCTGTTCTGTTCTTCATTCGGCAATCCATCATGACTGCTTTTGTAACAGTTGAGAGTCTTGAGAAGACCTTCTCCTTAGAGAATGGTGGGCAATATGTTGCTCTCAAAGGAATTGATTTACAAATTCAAAAAGGCGAATTCATTTCACTGATTGGGCACTCTGGTTGCGGCAAATCCACCCTGCTAAATATGGTTGCAGGATTGGATTTGCCCACGGATGGATTAGTGATGCTTCAAGGTGAAGAAATCCTGCGTCCAGGCCCCGAGCGCATGGTTGTATTTCAAAACTATTCTTTGCTCCCTTGGATGACTGTTCGTCAAAACATTGCATTAGCTGTAAACAATGTGTTGAGCGATCTATCAGTGGCAGAACGAAATGAGATTATTGAACGCAATATTGATCTCGTTGGGCTTCGCCATGCAGTAGATAAACCACCGGATCAGTTATCGGGTGGAATGAAACAGCGGGTGGCGATCGCACGTGCCCTTGCTACTCGTCCCAAGCTTTTACTGTTAGACGAACCCTTTGGAGCGTTGGATGCGCTCACTCGCGGAAATCTGCAAGAGCAACTGATGAAAATCTGCGAAGAGAGCCATATAACCGCAATTATGGTGACGCACGATGTGGATGAAGCCCTGTTGCTTAGCGATCGCATCGTCATGCTGACTAACGGACCCCAATCTAAAATTGGGCAGATCATGGACGTCGATCTGCCGCGTCCGCGAAAACGCATGGAAGTAATCAATCATCCCAACTACTACAGTTACCGAAGTGAAATCATTTATTTCTTGAATCAACAAAAGCAGATCAAGAAGTTGAGAGCCAGAAAAACTACGGCGATCGCACGTCACGGTTTAGAGAAAATCAATCTCGAAATCGGATTTGTGCCCTTAACGGCAGCGGCTCCGGTCGTGATCGCGAAGGAAAAGGGATTCTTTGAGCATCACGGATTGGATGCTGTGAATTTGGTGCGAGAGTCTAGTTGGCGCGGAATTCAGGATGGGATTGCGGGCAGCTATCTTGATGCAGCGCAAATGCCTTCTGGAATGCCAGTTTGGTTGACCTCAGGTGGTTTAAATGGGGAGCCGTTGCCGGTTGTCAGTGCCTTAACGATGACCCGTAACGGCAACGCCATCACACTCGACAAGCGGTTCTACGAACAAGGAATTATCACCCTGACTGACTTAAGACGGATGCTCCTAGAAAGCCGTGATCAGCGGCATACCTTTGGGGCGGTTCATCCGGCTTCGATGCACAATCTGTTGCTGCGCTATTGGTTAGCGGCGGGCGGCATTGACCCAAATAAAGATGTCACGATCTCCACGATTCCGCCTGCTCAAATGGTGGCAAACCTGGAAGCTGGCAATATTGATGGTTATTGTATTGGCGAACCTTGGAATGTGCGGGCTGCGATCGACAATATTGGATATACGATCGCAACTGACCTGGAAATTTGGGATGGTCATCCCGGCAAGGTTTTGGGGGTTCGCGAAGATTGGGCAAATGCTTATCCGAATACTCACATTGCCTTGGTGAAAGCACTGCTTGAAGCCTGTGCCTACTGTGCCGATCCAGCGAATCAAGAAGAAGTTCGGATGATTCTGTCTCGTCCAGAGTATCTCGATTGTGAGATGGAATACATTGACCTTGGCGATGGTAGTCATAACACTTGTGGACTGCATCCTTCGCCGCGCGAGTATGCCCACCATCAGTTCTTCGGCGCAGGCGTGAATCGTCCTAGCCGCACGGAGCATCTGTGGATTATGACCCAGCTTGCTCGGTGGGGAGAGGTGCCATTCCCCCGAAACTGGGTTGAGATTTTGGAGCGCATTTGTAAGGTGAGTGTGTTTAGCATTGCGGCTCGTGAGTTGGAGTTGGATGTTTCCTACAGCCGGGGTCCGATTCACTTCTTTGATGGCACTACCTTTACAGCAGATGATCCGATCGCCTATCTGAATCATTTACAAATCAAGCATGACATTTACATGGCTGACGTGCCGTTAAAAGCGCCAGGAATACAGGCTGCTTAGAATGACTTACGCCTGATTCATAAGCGCTCAACTCCTTCTATTTCTGATCCATTCCTGCAAACTACTCAACCCCCTCAAAGGCAAATGGTTACATCGCTCAAGTCTGCACAACGTTCTTCACACGACGCCACTCCTTTCCTAATCGTAGACCAAGTTTCCAAAGTCTACCCGACCAAAACTGGCGATTACACAGTTCTTAAAGACGTGAATCTTGCAGTCAATCAAGGGGAATTCATTTGCGTCATTGGTCACTCTGGCTGTGGCAAATCTACCCTGCTCAACATGGTGAGCGGATTTGCAAAACCCACCACTGGAAGAGTTCTGTTACAAGGTAAGCCCATCGAGAAACCGGGCCCCGATCGCATGGTTGTGTTTCAAGGCTATGCCTTACTGCCTTGGCTCAGCGTTTTCGAGAACGTTTACTTGGGCGTCAATGTTGTTTATCCCCAAAAATCTAAATCCGAGAAAACCCAAATCGTCAAAGAGTTTTTGGCAATGGTGGGACTGGCAGACGCGATGGAGAAAAAGCCGCCTCAGATTTCGGGTGGGATGAAGCAACGGGTTGCGATCGCCCGTGCCCTCGCCCTCTGCCCAGAAGTTCTGATCTTAGACGAGCCTTTTGGCGCGTTAGATGCGATTACCAAAGAAGAATTGCAGGAAGAACTGCTGAAAATTTGGAACACCCACAAATGTACCGTGTTGATGATCACGCACGACATTGATGAAGCGTTGTTTCTGGCAGATAGATTAGTCATGATGACCAACGGGCCTGCCGCCGCGATCGGAGAAGTGATGGAAATTCCGTTCCGGCGTCCTCGCAATCGGAGTCGGATGATGGAAACGCCGGAGTATTACAAACTCCGCAACCATGCTCTAGATTTCCTTTACAATCGCTTTGCTCATGATGATGAATAGTGTCATCTTCATCAAATAGCCGCACAACTGCTAAACGCCAGTTTTAAAGATTGACTTGGATTTAGCTTGGAACCGTCACCCACGTTCCCGTTTCATTCGATTCGTGCGCTAAATCCATTAGCAGTTGAGCGTATACGCCTTCTTTCAGCGACGGCGGCAACGTTTCTTGTCGGTCAATGCTGAGCACCCACTGATCGACCACGCGAATAAATGGCGCAATTCGCCCATCGGGAAACACTTGAGGAAATGCCAATCGCTTTGGAACGTCGAGTTCGGTCAGCTCTTTTCCACCTTGGCTCCCCCACAGCTTAAAGCCATGCACATAGTCTTTTTGATTGTCGCTGCCCAAAACAAGTGTGCCGCGATCGCCATACACTTCGACCCAGTGCCCGCGCCCTTGAGTTGTGACAGAACTGAGGCAAATTTGACAGGGCGTTCCATCTGCTAATTCCAGCATGATGGTGCAGGTATCGTCCGAATCGACGGGTTTCAGTTCTCCAGTCGTTGGATCAGGGCGGGCTGAAATTGAAGTGCTGAGGTGGGCTGAGAGCCGCCTCACCGAACCGAATAGCCACGCAACATAGTCAAACGCATGAGACCCGATCGCGCCCAGCACACCCCCACCTTGATCCTTGCGAGCATACCAATTCCACGGGCGGCTGGCATCAGCTCGACTCGACACTAGCCAATCAATTTTGATCAGTCGTTTTTGTCCGACATATCCTTGCGACAGAAGCTCTGCTAAATACTGCCATGCCGGCACAAAGCGAAACTCAAAGGTCATGCTGGTCGCTACTCGCTGGTTGAGCGCCAAGTTATAAAGCTCTTTTGCCTCTGTGTAGTTTAGCGTTGTCGGTTTCTCTAATAACAAGTGCTTTCCAGCATTCAATACTGTTTTTGCCATCTCATAATGCAAAAATGGCGGCGTTGAGATGCTGACGGCATCGACATCCGATCGCGCAACCATGTCTTCTAGCGTTTGACAGGCATGAGCAATATTGTGTGTTTGAGCGATCGCAGTCGCCTTCTCTAAATCCCGATGGTAGACTGCTACCACACGAGTCCGGGACTGGCCTTGAAAGCCTGGAATGTGGACTTTTTGACCGAACCCTGTTCCTGCGATCGCAACTCGAATGTCAGACATAAATTAATGGTGTGGAAGACTGATGTAGAAGACGGGTTTAATTAAGTTAGGTTTATTATACTGATTAACTGCCTAGAAATCTTAGCGAGAAAGGATAGCGGTAAGACTGACCTTTGGATGCTTTAATCGCAGCGAAAATAGTAATAACAACCTGAAAGACAACGAATAGGGCAACACCAATTAAGAATGTATAACCTATCCACATCAACATGTTCTCAGATGTATTAGTGGTGTTAGCGCTTGTATAAATAATTACGCTGCATGTTGCAAAAAACAAGAACGCAGATAAAACACCAGCAGCAATGCCATAGAGCGTCATCGAAAGCAGAAAATTCATGGCTTCGCGTCCCTGCTGATCAATAAACGGATGGCGATCGCGCCCGCTGCGCCACACAATAAGCGGAAGTAGTAGCGTAACGAATGGAAGAAATAATACGGTTCCGACGAGGGCTGCGATCGTGCCCGAAAGATGACACCATATTCCCCACACTCGAACATTTTTAGGCAACGGTTCATTCATACTTAATCTCAAGAAGCAAATCATCCGAGCGTAGCGGATAGTGTGCCTATTGTAATCGTCGATAGCAGCGATGGATGCAAATGTTAATTTGAATGCTGAACTTTCTTGAATAACTCTGCGTCACTTGTAATGTAAGTTAAGTCATGTAAGTTAAATGAAGAGGTGCAACAATCGATTGTGAATTTAAGAACAAATGCATTAACAGTTTTAATAGCAGTTACAGCCGTATTGCCTGCTTACGCGCAACAGCAGAAAGCCTATTCGTTTCAATGTAGCGGTGGCAAAAATTTTCAAGCCGTGTTTTCAGCAGAACAAGCGATCGCAATGCTCGATGATGGCAAGTCGCTGCTGATGCGTCAGGTTCTAGCCGCTTCGGGAACCCGCTATCAAAACGCGGGTTACACTCTGTCAACGAAAGGTAATGAGGCGTTCATTACATTGAATGATCAGATGATTTATCAACAGTGTTCAACTAAAATAAATTCTGGCTCAAGCTCGAATACAAGCTCAGTATCGGGCACGGTTAGCTATCTGCAACGGATTGCGCTACCTCCGAATGCTGTTGTTGAAGTTCAACTTCAAGATGTGAGCCGCGCTGATGCACCTGCGGTGACGATCTCAGAGCAAACGATTCCTCTGAACGGCAGACAGGTTCCGATTCCCTTCAGTCTGAGCTACGATTCAGCAACGATTCGCCCTACGAACACCTATACGATCGCCGCGCGAATTTTGATTGATGGTAAAGCCCGTTGGAGGAATACATCTGCTTATCGCGTTATTACCCAAGGCAAGCCGACCTCGGTAGATGTAATTGTGAATCAAATCTAACTTCAAACTACTGCCAACCCGACTAAGCGAAGCTGCACAACCCATCATTTAGATGTAGAGCGACGAATTATTTGACCAAAACGGCAGATGATTTGTCATCCATCCAACTCCTGCGTTTTATCGCTGCGGTCAAACAATTTGTCGCTCTACATCACTGATTCGTAAATTTTGACAAACCAGGCGATCGTAGATCTCATGAATTCGCTTCGAGATAGTGATTCACGTCTTCGACAACACGAGTCAGTTCAGCTTCGGTGCTAAGGCGAATGCGATCGTCTCTCAGGGTAACTAATACCTTTGCCGCAAATGGAGATGCCCAAATGTTGGGATTACAAAAAATTTCTAAAAATACATCTCCAGTGTGACGATACTCGATCGGTTCTCGCGCCGCCGCTTTACTGCCGGGAGCCGTTGTGGTTGCGGTTGCTTTCAGGCTTTCCATCAACTGCATCAAGGCAGATTTTAGATCTTGAGCGGCTTCTAGCGAAAAGCCAAATGACACAGAACCTTCAACCAAATTGAGTGTAAGTTGGGACATGGAGAAAAACAGGGGGTGTGTTATCTCAATTATTGTAGAAGGGTGTGGGCTATGAGGAAGCGGAAATAGTTTGAACGGACGTTGGGCTATTTTTAACTGCAAACTATCCACAACAAGCCGCATCTGTTCAGACTGCCGTTTTAAGGAATTTGGCTTGCTTTCGGAGGCAGCAGTTGCGAATACCGTCAATAGTTGTTCTGAATTATGAGTAGCTGTAAACCATAAGCTGTAAAGGTTTTACGGATATTTACAATTTCTGGATCTACACTAGGAGCGATAAGCGCAAAGCGCAACTTTAGGAGAAATGGCTCTGCCAAACTCCGTGGATCGCAGATCAAATGTACAGTGACTAATTAAATGTCATCGAGACAAATTAGTGTCGTCAAGCTATATTCCTTATGTAACAGAAATTTCGGAGGAAGTAGCACATTTTTGAAGGCTTTCGAGCAATGTGATTTTGTGACAAATTAGCTGTCGTGTTGCGAATTCGTGACAAATTAGTTGTCATGTTTCTTCTAGCTACTAAATCACGCCAATGACAGATTACCTGTCGTCATCTGATAATCATGCCATTCTATTGGGCAACACCAATTATTGAGTTATTTGAGCAACACAGCTATCTCGAATTAAGCCACGCTACTCTGATTGTTCATCAATAAATTTATAGTGGTAAAAATCATCTGATGGATCTGAAGGCCTTTTTAGAACACCTTCGATCGTCCAATGCCCCAGCGAACTCCAAAACCATTGATCGCCCATCCAATGCGGGGCAGTTAACACAATTCATAGTGGAGCGAACGGATGGAACCGTTGAATGAGATAGATATGGTGTTGGGAGGCTTGGCGATCGCCATTTTTGCAGGCGGGCTCTTTATGTTGATATCAGGAGCCTGGTCTGCAAGGGATAAATAGACCGATGGACTTGACGACCTTTTTAGAACACTTCCATACAATCGCTGAAGATGCCGGTAGCATTACTAAACTCAAACCTCATTCTCGAGCTGGCAGTACGGGGGAAATTAGTGTCTCAAAAGCCAGCAGATGAACCTGCTTCAGAGCTTTATAGAAGGCTTGTTGACGAGGAAATCGAAGTTAGAGGCCATTAGTCTCTTTAAAGTTTAGAGAATAGGACTTACGCAGAGCGAGGAGAGAAGGGCACTCGAAACAAAGGAAAAATCGCTAGAGTCAAGGGATGAAAGACCCTATACAGCCTTTTCCAGCCTAATGAGGTACAAGCTAGAGTAATGTAAAGTGCCAT
>NZ_JCACKG010000115.1:0-10154 GCF_059505265.1 Myxacorys chilensis
ACGAATTTGGATTACCCATTTAGCTATCGCTCCACACGTCTAGAACACGACCAAGTCTTAGATGCATTTGCCCTGACCGTTCACTCGTATCCCTAGCCCTGCCAAACCAGCAGTCCTATAAATTACCGGGTTAGAACGCATTGGGTTAGAACGGAAAATGTTCTTCATCATCGATCTGAACGTCTAACCGGGCTGAAATGACTTCCGTTACCATCGCTTCAAGTTCTGCCGCGTTAATGGCTCGATTCACCTGATCCAGAAGCGGATTCGTCAATGGAACTAACCGCAATCGACGATCCTCCTGAATCAGATCGAACACAGACCCTTCTGTCGATTGGCTTAGCTCTATATAGTCAAAGCTGTAAACGTTGAGGTAGAGGGCATGATTTGCCAGAAGCGTTGCTCGATGTGGATCGGCAAACACTTCTAAAACGCATCCTTCGCCTTCGTTTGTGGGCCTGCCATCTTGAGTGTGGATATAGCGCACTCGCGTGAGGTCGGTCAACACTCGCTGCATATCTTGCTTGTCGATGATAATGCCAACGTCAATGATGCAAGGCGCAGGAAACCAAGAATTCCGAGAGGAAAAGTCGTGACTCATGACAAAACAGGGGTCGAACTACGAGTCGAACAGGGCCAGAAGCAGAATTGCCCACCGTCTAGAATCGCATAGAGTTTCTGAGAACTTGCAAAAATAGACGGTTGAGTGGACAGTTTCACGATATCTAGAGAGGTGCGCTCTATAAGAATCCTCCCTCTAGGTCGGTGCTTCCTAAAGCAATTATGGCTGGGAAATGCAGATTTGGATCTCCTAGTCGAGAAGAGGAATTTAACTTCTGTAAAGTTGGGGTGCAAGGAATGGTCAGACGACTTCGGGTATGGATCGCTCAAATTCTAGCTGCAACGATGTTCTACACCTGTTTGCCGATTCCTTCAGGCTGGACACTCGAATTTCGAGGCATCGCTCGGGTTGCACCGCTTATTGGAGTGGTGATTGGCGGACTGTTGGGATTGCTGGATTGGGGATTGGCTTATGTGGGGATGCCTGTGCTGACTCGCAGCGCGATCGCAGTTGCGGTCTGGATCGCTCTTACCGGAGGGCTGCATTTAGACGGTGCAATGGATACGGCAGATGGATTAGCCGTGACTGATCCTCAGCGACGATTGCAAGCGATGTCTGACAGCGTGACGGGTGCATTTGGCGCGATCGCGGCGACTGTGATTCTCTTACTCAAAACCGTGGCCTTGAGTGAAATCGATCGCGATCGCATCTGGATCTTGATGGCAGTGGCAGGCTGGGGACGTTGGGGACAACTAGTGGCGATCGTGCTCTATCCCTATCTCAAACCAACTGGCAAAGGCGCGTTTCACAAAGAATCGATTCGATCGCTCTGGGAAGCGTTGCCGAGTTTTTTGCTGTTGTTTGGGCTAAGTGGGGCGTTGTATGAACAGCCGATTCGCGCGATCGCGCTATTGGTGGGAGGAGGCGCGATCGGGTTGCTGGTTGGAGCATGGCTCGATCGCAAATTGGGTGGACAGACCGGAGATACGTATGGTGCGATCGTCGAGTGGACAGAAGCCCTTTTACTTTGCCTTTTGACAGTGTTTTAGTGAGGGTGTTCTAGTGACGCACCGCAGCGTTTACAAAACTGAGCATCTAAGTCGTGAGGCATCAGACCACAGCTTAAACAACTTGTTTGAACTTGTTCGGTTGTTTTCACAAGTCGTTTGATTAGATCTCCTAACTGCCAAGGAATAAAAATAATGCCTGTCAAAATCATTAAAACGGTTAGAAATCGTCCGAGTTGAGATAAAGGGACGATATCCCCAAAGCCTGCTGTGCTAATAGTAGAAACTGAAAAATAGACAGCATCTAAAAACGTGCCATATTTTGAATTAGAGGCATGTTCTACTTGGTAGATCAAGCCAGAATAGACAAAAACAATGGAGAACAGCGTAAATAAAATTCTGGTATAAATGGCACTGTCTTCACTACTAACATAGCCAAAAACAGTGTTTCCACCAATAAACCGGATCAGACGTAAGATCCGAAACCATCGAAAGATTCTGAGAAATCCGGCACTAGACCCGCTTAACAAAAACGGAAGAATTGAAATCAAATCGATGATTGAAAACAGACTAAAAACATGCTCAACTTTATGTTTTGCACACCAGAATCTCAGAAAATATTCAATCACAAAGATAAAAAGGATTGCGTTCTCGAAAATATCAAGCTGCGTCTTAAGAGCAGCAGGAAGTTGATACGTTTCAGCAACGAAGATCGCAGAGGAAGCCAGCACCAATCCGGTGATAAACAAATTAATGCCTCGACCAATCGGCGTATCAATATCTTCTAGATAAAAGGCAATTTTTTCTTGCAATTCCATAAACTAAAATGCCGAACCTTGAGCTATTGTGGCTCAAAGTTCGGCACTTGATCTAACATTTGATCTAACTGTGAAGCTTTACGGAGCGACCTTATCGACTCCCAGCAGTTCTGCGATCGCTTGATGTTCTGCGGCTGGATGGGTCGGCAACTGCTGCCGCGCGTCCGTAATTAGCCAGTCAAGCGAGGCGGCTTGCACATCGATCGTCGCACCCGTCTTATCGACGCAATAGCGGCCAAACACAAGCTTGTCAACCAGTCTCACGCCCGGCCCCAACCGCGAATATTCAAAAATCACGCTGTTGTCCACCGTTGCACCACTGCATACCCAGCAGTTTGGGCCAATCATCGCCGGGCCGACAATTTTCGCGCCGTCCTCAATGCAGGTCATACTACCGATGTAGACTGGGCCTTGAATATCGACTTTATCCCAATTCACCGCCACATTCAGCCCGGTATAAATCCCTGGAGCAACTTCGTGCCCTGGAATTGGAACGTTCTTCACCTCACCTTCTAGAACACTGCGAATCGCTTGCCAGTAGTCCGGCACTTTGCCAATATCCACCCACTCAAATTCCATCGGCAACCCGTAGAACGGCGCACCCATCTCGACAAGTTTGGGAAACAGTTCACCGCCGATATCGTATTCTTGACCCGACGGAATGTAGTTGAGAATTTCGGGTTCAAAAATATAAATTCCGGTGTTGATGTTGGTACTGAGTGCTTCTTCAATCGAGGGCTTCTCTTGAAATGCCTTAATCTTGCCCGACTCGTCCGTGACCACTACACCGTAGCTTGAAACCTCCTCACGCGGAACGGGTTTCATGATCACCGTAGCGATCGAGCCTTTCTCTCGGTGCCACTTCACCGCCGCTGTTAAGTCCAAATCGATCAGCGCATCGCCGCACAGCACCACAAAGGTGTCATCGAAAAACGGGGAGAAATCTTGAATTCGCTTCATGCCGCCCGCTGACCCGATCGCTTCTCCGACCAGTTCGCCATCGACAATGCGGCCTTCAAACGAATAGCCAATTTCTACGCCAAAGCGCTGTCCGTCGCGGAAGTAGCTTTCAATTTCGTGTGCCAAGTGGCTCACATTGACCATGATTTGGTCGAAGCCGTGCTGACGAAGCAACTCCAGCAGAAACTCCATCACGGGTTTTTGCAGGATTGGAATCATAGGCTTGGGAATGGTGTATGTGATTGGGCGAACCCGTGTTCCCTTCCCGGCTGCCAGAATCATGGCTTTCATAAGCGTTCTCTCTAATCCTACGCCATCAATTTTTAGGTCAATTGTTAAGCATACCGGACAATTCCAGAATGCGTCTTTCTCACTATAGAGGAGGACAGGACTTTAGACTATTCACTACCGGACGGTAAACGATAAGCTCAAGCCCAAATTGCCAGTTGTTGCCCTTAGCAGCGTAAGAAGCAAACGTCGTCATGCGATCGGAGCCTGCAAAGCAGTCCCTTAAGTAATATGCTTGTACGTTTGCAGTACGGATACCCTTAGCGTACCCAACTTCACAATTAATTTATACCAACAGCAGTCTTTAAAGCTGTCTTTAACGAAGCAACGACGATCGCAGCGCGCCGCTTCAAGGAAAATGCTCCGCAAGTTGCGGATCGCAATCGAATTCAGTCCAGCACCGCGCTTTCAGTCAGAACTTCAATCGCGCTGGCTTGTAGCAGCGCTCCTTCAGAACTTGTCGGAGAAAATCGCACTTTCAGGTCTTGATAAAACTCTTCCTGAGCCAGTTCTACTTTCGATTGGGCTGAGAGCAACAGTAGCGCCCAAAACACACCAACTCTCTCATGGTTCTCAGCATGGGCGTGTGGATCATCTTCTACCGTAGTTTTGCCCTGTTCTTTTAGCTCGACCCAAAATTCCAGCACAAGTTCAAAGTCAATCCAATCTTGTCCTTTCGAGACGTGCGACCAGTGATTGACAAAGAATTCCTCGATCGCAACCGCCATTTCTGAGAGGTTTTCTTGGTGAGCGAGTTGCGCGATCGCTCGCACTGCTTGAGCGCGAGGAATTTTTTCGTGCGTGGGGCGTCGCCTCGGCGCTCGGTCATCTAATGCGGTAGCAATAATTTGAATTTGTTCGATCAATTCATTCAGCGTCACGCGCCGACGCTGGGGAGGATGGGCCACGGCTCGACGCCGCAACTGTCGCTCTAAATTTAGCGGCAATGCCGATCCCAACTCAAACCCTTCTAGATCGTCTTCTAGAAACTCTTCTAACGGTTCTACAACTGCTGTCTGCGTCAAGGACTGCGCTTTGAGCAACAGTAACATCGACGCGTACAAAAAAGCCTGCCCCGACTGAGACAAGTTCGCTTCATACAATTCGCGGCCCGTCGCCGGAGCCAAATCACTCAAAAACCGATCAATAACGTCGATGACATTGACATTCCACGGATCAAGTTCTCCGCGTTCTGCCATGTCGATGAGGAGCGCGATCGCGTCTTGAGCAAGAGAGGGAGGAGGCATGGATGAGGGATGAGGGATGAGGGATGAGGGATGAGGGATGAGGAGGAAGACGGCTGTCAGATTTAAGGGGTGGGCTACTGAATGAAGCCTTGAGCGGAGTCGTTCACTTGATTTTAATCCGCGCAAAGTAGATTGCTGCAAGCAGAATGAACAAGTATAGGGTGAACGGAACCCAGAGGCTCCAAAGACTTCCAGGGTTCGTCAAATCTCCTGCAATTTCTCCCATCCCTCATTCCTCACTCCAAGAGCAACTTGCGAAGGGTTGCCGCAGGCTCCCTCCTCCTTATGCCAATACCTCAACATCTTCCATTTTTTCTTGTGCCGCAGGCAACAGACGTTGCTCTTGAAGTTCTGCTTGATAGCGCTCTACGTCCTGCTCTAGCTCCTGAATTCGAGTTTCGCGAATTTTGACTTCTTTTCCAAGTTCGAGCGTCCGCTGGAGGTGAGACCAAACGCTGAATACCCACGCTAACACCGCCCCAATGCCCATTGCCACAATCAGTTCAACCGCTAACGGGGCTTGAAGCTGTACTCCTCGAACGACGTGGATAATGGACGGTTCAGTATTCTCAATGCCAAACAAAACGAGAGCCAAACAAATGACAAAGATGATTAAAAAATTAACTTGTCTCATCATGTTTTCTCCAATCACGCCGCTAGTCTAGCAGGGATTGGGAAAAAGGGAGAAAAAGAAAAAATAAGATTGGCAGGAAGAGAAGAGCGATCTACTCGGCAGGCGGAGGCGTGATTACGGTTTCTGTAACGATGACGGGCGGCTTCTGGTTTGACAGGCGAATCGCATCGATCGTGCCTTTAATCGTGCCTGCGATCGGCACAGCAATCACCACGCCCAGCAAGCCCGCAATTTGTAATCCCACGAGCAAGGCAATGAAAATCCAAATCGGGTTTAATCCGGTGAAGTCGCCCATAATTTTAGGCGCGAGCAGATTATCTCGAATCTGTTGCAAAATTACTGCTGCCAGCGCGACTTGAAATGCCAGCCACACGCTCTGAAACATCACGAGAATGGTGACGAGTCCAATTCCTAACCCGGCTCCAATAAACGGAATTAATTCTGCAAGCCCAATAATCAGCGCAAATAGCAGCGTAAACGGCACTTTCAGCGCCCAAAATAAAGGAATTAAACCGCCTGCCATAAATAGCGCCAGCAGGATTTGGCTCAGAAAGAAGTTGTGAAAATTTTGCTGTAGCGATTCGCTGAGAGGAAGGCCAATCTTGGGCGGAAATTGGTGAATCAAGCCTTGCCACACGCGATCGCCGTAGAGCAACATGTAAAATGCCAGCACAATGATCAAGATGGTATCGATTAAGCCCGAAACCGTGCCAATGGCTAACCCCAATGCTTGAGACGCATAGGCTTGAATCTGATTTTCAATTTGAATGCTGAGCTTACCCCCAAATCCTCTCAGGTCGATCGGTAAGTTTCGTTGCTTTGCCCATTCATCCCAAAAATCCAAATTTTGCCGACTCGCCTCTAGCCACCCTGGAATCTTGACTAAAAGCTGATTGGTCTGCTCCAGCAAGATAGGAACGAGTGTCAGTGCTAGAACCGAGAGAACTGTGACGGTCGAGAGCAGCACAATCACAACGGCTCCGGTGCGCTTGATCCGAATTCGTTCAAACCACCGCACCGGATAGTTCATTAAAAATGCCAGAATCGCCGAAACCGCTAGAACCGTGATCAAATGCTCAAAGTAGTACAACAATTGACCGAGAAGCCAGATGTTTAATGCTGCGATCGGGCCTATCAAACCCAAAATCAGCAGCCGTTGTGCATTAAAAGATCGACGGCGACGCATAGAGGAGCAGAGCTGAGGAACGCCCTCGGTAACACGGTGGACGCAGGAACGAGAACTTTATGAAGACGTGGCGAGGCTAAAGGCTGTTTGCGGTTGAAGGTTCAACTGAAGGTTCACCTGCGCTCGGAGGCTGCTGATTCTTGATATAAGTTCCGATGGCGACGATCGCTATAATAATCACTGTACCAATCCCAAGAGGACTTGGCATCCAAAAGGCAGCTTCTAGGTGATTCTTCTGTCCGGGTTGCAGCATCCAGACGAGTTGCTTGCCAGCGCGACGAGAGGCAACCGAACCTGGACGAACAATATTTTTCGCACCCCACGGGGTTGTGAGTTCAAATTGAAGATCGAGCAGGGGACTAGAATCGACCAAAACTTCTCCTTGGGGAGAGGCAACGCCTAGCGATCGCAGGTCTACGTCGTAGATCAATCTACGACGTTCTAGAAGTAAAAAGTTACCTTGCTGGACGGTGAGATGAGATTCGATTGGCGGCAGTTCTACCTTTCGGCTGGTTTTTACTTTTGCTTTGGCATCAAAAAAGGTGTTGAATCGCTTCTCTAATTCCTGTCCGGTGCTAAACGGAATCGTGACTAACACTTCTTTGCTCGATACGCGGCGGGCCTTGCCCCCTATCTGACGAGCGCGTTGCTCGATGTTGGCAAGCCACGCTTGGGCAGTGCCACTATTGACCCGAGTGAACCGCTCATCTAATTGAACATGTTGCGCGATCGTGCCTCGGGTCGGGCTGTCGAACGTGATACCAACGTCGTACTTGACACAGCCAGAGAGCGCAAAGGCGATCAGCGCAATCCAGACGACTCGCCCCGACCAAACAGATTGGAAGAGTGCGTGGGTACGGTGCGACGCGAATCGAGCAATTCGTTGAAGCATGGCAAACCAGAGAATGGAGTGTTCTTTATCATCTAACACTACTCTAGAAGGTTCGCTAACTGAACCAGATCAATCCAGCAATAATTGCGATCGCGCCGCCTAACGCCACCCAAATGAACAGATTGTCTTGAGTGTTGACCTGGCTCAGATCGACTGGCTCTGGAACAATCGATTTTGGCTTTTCAGGACGTTTGGGAGGTATCGCAGGCGCAAACTTTGATGTCCCTAATGCCGAGCCTTCATTGTCCGAAATTTTGGAGAGGTCGGGAATCTCAGTTAGCCATTCGGGACGAGTTTTAAGTTTCGGCGCTTCGAGAATGTAGAGCAAGCGTTTTCCTTGCTTGCGCGTTTTTAGGTCGGGATGACGACTCACTTTTTGACAGAGTTGAATGGCTTGCGATCGCTGCCCCGCCGCTTCGTAAGCAGTGACTAACCAGATTTGCATTTCTCCGCCGAGTCGCGTTCCACTTTCGACTAATGCACTCGCCCGTTCTAGATACTGAACGGAGTCGCGGTAGTTTCCCCGCTCAAAGGCAGTTTTCCCTGCCTCATATTCTCGGTTGGCAAGATCTAAACGTTCAGAACTCACGATGAAAAATTCAATTAGCGACGCTTCGATCGTACTATGCGATCGTTCAGTGAAACATCTACCAAGCAGCACTCGCCCAAGCGTTTAGATTCGACCGCAAGTTGATTGTCGACAGCAATCCGAATTGGGTCTGCGGATCAGCTTTCTGAAATTCTCAAGACAAATGTCTCCAAGGCATTGAACATCTATGCAGTCAACGAATTTAATAGCGGATGTAGCCCTCGGCTCCGGTTCTAACTAGCGGTCTGTCAATTCTGAATCGAGGGATGAGGGACAAAAAATGAATTAGGATTGGCTTTCATCCCTCTTTGCAAAGCGGTGCCGGGGGCGTTTGTTACATCTATTACCCCATCTGCCGCCAACGAGAAACCTTTGCGTAAGTCCGAATTAGTTGTTAGTTATTGTTGCCGGAGAGGAACCTGAATTGTAAACTCAGTTCCCCCTTCAGGAGATGAGAAGCACTTCAGTTTGCCACTATGCTTCTCCTTGATAATTTGGTAACTAATCGACATTCCCATTCCGGTTCCTTTGCCAATCGCTTTTGTGGTGAAAAAAGGATCAAAGATTCGCGGCTGAATGTTCTTGGGAATGCCAGATCCATTGTCCGCGATCGCCACTTCTACCCAGGTTGCACCCACAACCGATGTGCGAATCGTAATCCGATTAGGATTGTCCTGAATTTCTTGATAGGTACGCTTTGCATTACCGTCTTCCAACGCATCGATCGCATTGGTCAAAATATTCATAAACACCTGGTTGAGTTGTCCGGCATAGCATTCGACTAGCGGCAACGAGTCATAGTCTTTAATCACCTCGATTTCCGGTCGTTCGGGTCGAGCTTTGAGACGATGTTGCAGAATCATTAAGGTGCTGTCGATTCCTTCATGAAGATCGACCGCTTTAAATTCGGCTTCGTCCATGCGAGAGAAGTTTCGTAGCGACAGAACAATTTGGCGGATGCGATCGGTGCCCAACCTCATCGAAGACACCATCTTCGGTAAGTCGTCCTGCAAAAACTCTAAATCGATATCTTCGGCAGCAGTTTGAATTTCAGCGGTTGGATTGGGATCGTGCTGCTGATATAACTGCACAAATGCTAATAAATCTTGGCTATATTGCTGTACATGAGCGAGGTTGCCATGAATAAAGTTGACTGGGTTATTAATTTCGTGAGCCACTCCCGCTACCAGTTGTCCTAGACTCGACATTTTCTCACTCTGGATCACTTGAGCTTGCGTTCGCTGCAACTCTGCTAACGTATTTTTGAGTTCAGCCGTGCGCGCTTCTACCCGGTCTTCCAGTTCGTCCTTACTTTGCTCTAACGCCGTAAATAATTCGCTCAGTCGACCTGTCATGTGGTTAAAGGAGTCAGACAGGCTATTGAGTTCGCGAATGCCGCTGCTTTCTACTGTCTGGTCTAAGTCACCCGCTGCCATTGCTTTACTTGCCCGATTGAGACGGACAAGCGGACGGACAATCCAACCGGAAGTAAACATACCCATCACCGAGGCAATCACCAATGCGCCAAAACACAGCGCGATCGTCAGGCGCGTATTGTCGTTGATTTGCGTCATGAATGAGCGTTCTGGCACACTCACTACCACCAGCCAATCTAATCCGTACGGGTCACGCCAAGGAGTGACATCCACAAAATATCGCTCTCCCTGCACCTCAACCTGGAAGTTTTTGTCTTGAGAAACAGCCTGGAAATTGTTAGAACGCTGCTGGAGTTGTTGAGCAATTTCCTTGACGACTGGGTTAGAGCTATTCGTTGCCTGCACGCGCTGCACTTCATTTTTGCCCAATGTAAAAGGCGGCTCTGTTCCAGAATTGGCAATCAGCATTCCACTCCGCTCTAGAACAAAGACTTGTCCAACGCGGCTAACCTCTAATTGCCGTAGAAAATCACTGAGCTTTAATAATCCAAGTTGCGGGTTAAGTTGAGAGAACAGAAGAAAACAACCGCAAGCC
>NZ_JCACKG010000116.1:0-9997 GCF_059505265.1 Myxacorys chilensis
AGACAGCCGATCAAATTTGTTAACTCACAGGGTCTGATGATCTACAACTGTAGTATTTAGCATTTCTAATGCGAGGAGAGACAGACATTGTTCGGAACTTCTTAGTCGAAACGTTGGCGCTTCAGAGTCAAGAACGGCACGTGAACTGCTTTAAGCCGGGACAGGGGCTAATGCCTGCGAGTTTCAAGGTGCAAACTGTTAACGGTCAAGAACAATTGATTGCAGATTTTGGCGAACAAGCGATCGGGCGAGTCACGCCGATTGATTCCTGCTTGTGGTGGGTGATTTTGCTCCGAGCTTACATCAAAGCGACTGGCAATAGTCAGTTAGCTGCTGAACCAGATTTTCAACATGGCATTCGATTGATTCTTGATCTTTGTTTAGCAGCTCGATTTGATCTGTATCCAACGCTGCTCGTTCCAGATGGCGCATTTATGATCGATCGCCGCATGGGGGTTTACGGGTGCCCTTTGGAGATTCAAGTGTTATTCTATGCCATGCTCAGAGCAGTACAAGAGCTATTGTTGCCGAATGATCAGAACTCGTTCTATTTGAACGCGGTAGGAGAACGGCTCAATCATTTAACTTATCACTTACGAGAGTATTACTGGCTTGATTTCAAACACTTGAATGAAATTTACCGCTACAAAAAAGAAGAGTTTGGCGATCGCGCTGTTAATCAGTTCAATATCTATCCAGAGTCGATTCCACAGTGGCTCATCGAGTGGCTTTCTGAAACGGCTGGATATTATGCCGGAAATTTGGGATCGGGATGGATAGATTTTCGCTTTTTCACGTTAGGCAACTTAATGGCTGTGATCACCGGATTAGCAACTCACGAGCAGTCTCAGGCAATCCTGAATCTGATTGAACAGCGCTGGGATGACCTGGTTGGACAAATGCCAATGAAAATTTGTTTTCCGGCATTAGAAGATTTGGAATGGAAAATTCTGACCGGGTGTGATCCTAAAAATGTTCCCTGGTCGTATCACAATGGCGGAAATTGGACGGTTCTGCTTTGGATATTAGCAGCAGCGGCAGTCAAAGCGGACAGAAGCGAATTAGCTCAAAAAGCAATCACGATCGCTGAACGTAGCCTTGAGGTAGATGAGTTTCCAGAGTACTACGACGGTCGATACGGTCACTTGATTGGACGGGAAGCTAGAAAACATCAAACTTGGACGATCGCGGGTTACTTAGTCGCAAAAGCGCTAATGAGTAATCTTGAGCATCTATCACTTATTTGCTTCAGCTCTGAAAATACAGTGATGCCCTGCACTTGATGATTCAGTAGATTTTCTGCACAAATCGCTTTGACGAATAGGATTCGCAGCTACACAGACAAAGTGCGCGGAGACACACTGAGCAATTCAGAGTCAGAACGCGCAACTCAATCTGCTTGAAGCAATGATTACCGAGCAAGCAAATCTATTTTCTCGTACCGATTAGGTTACCTCTAACTTATCTAACAGTCATTCACAGGTGAACGAATAGACAGTATGTTGTGATTATCGGCTGATTTGAGCCTCATAAAATGATGTTCGTGATTTTTTGGAGGAACTCTCGTGCGACTCCGCAGACCAATTACCCCTTCTCATGAAGTGGAAACTGATTCAATAAATGACGTAACTAATCCCTCAAGCAAAGCGCCTTTAGTCTCCAAATTCCGCAAAACGCCTATTTTGATCGTTTCAGGAATTGCGATCGCAACTGTTTTAGGCTTTGTGGGTTACCGCTGGTGGTCTTATGCCTCAACGCATGAGTCAACCAATGATGCTTATGTCACAGGCTATCTTCATCCTGTGAGTAGCCGAATCTCAGGGACTGTGGTTTACGTCCATGTAGATGATAATCAAAAGGTACAAAAGGGACAAGTATTAGTTGAACTTGATCCCAAAGACTATCAGGTTGTTGTGCAAAATGCGCAAGCTGCATTAGAAAATGCCAAACGACAAGCCGGTGCAGCTCAAGCCACGATCAACCTTTCTTCTCAAACTGCACAAGCCAATACGACAGAGGCAAAAGGGGCAGTTGGAACTGCGATCGCGGGCATTTCCAGCGCTCAAGCAATGGTGAACCAAGCTCAAGCAGCAGTTGTCTCTGCTCAGGATCAGTTTGCTAAAGCTCAAGCGCAGGAAATTAACGCCAAAGTTACTGATCAGCGGTATGAGCAGCTTTATCAATCCGGTGCAATTCCAAAGCAGCAGCGAGATGATGCCTCGACCGCCTATCAAGTTGCTCAGGCACAAACGAAAACAGCGCAGCAAAGCATTGTAGATGCAAAAGCAAAATATCAATCTGCACTAGATGGAATTGATCAAGCCAAAGCAAATTTAGTTGATTCTCAGGGTAAAGTTCAGCAAGCACAAGCGAGCGGACAGCAAACCGAAGTTAACCGCCGCCAGTATCAGGCAGCGCAGGCACAAATTGCTGCCGCCACTGCGAATCTCAAACAAGCTCAACTGAATTTGTCTTATACCCTGATTAAAGCTCCAACGACAGGCAGAATTGGCAACAAAACGGTTCAAGTTGGACAGCGAGTCCAGCCCGAGCAACCCCTGCTTGCTGTCGTAGGTGGCAATAGCTGGATTGTTGCCAACTTCAACGAAACGCAGTTAAGTAAGATGCAGCCCGGGGAGATTGCAGAGATTCGTGTAGACACGTTTTCGGGCAAGACGTTCAAAGGGAGCGTCAACAGTCTATCGCCTGCATCTGGCTCGGATTTTTCTTTATTGCCACCTGACAACGCCACGGGTAACTTTACCAAGGTGGTACAGCGAATTCCAGTCAAAGTTACTTTTGATCCAAATAGTATTAAAGGTTACGAGAACCGCATCACGCCAGGAATGTCTGTTGAAGTGACTGTGAATACGGGAAGGTAAATTCCAGTTCATTTTATTCGATCGACTTTTCAGGTCATTAGAAGCGTTCTAGTGTCTATTTCCGGTGTTTTTATCGGAAATAGATGGCTGCAAAGTAAGCCGATAGGTTTTGATGCTATTTGGCGAATGGATAGGGAAGAGGAAACGATAATGGGCAAACTACAGGTGAAACAGTCCAGTAATGCTGTTTCCATAGCAACCTGGTTGGCAGTATTGGGAATGAACTTGGGTGCGTTGATGTCATCCTTGGATGTCACCGCCACAAATGCTTCGTTGCAAGACATGACGGGTGCCCTATCGGCCACATTAGATCAAGGCTCCTGGATTGCTACCGCTTATTTAATTGGCGAAATTATCGTCATTCCGTTAACGGGTTGGTTGGGCAGAATCTTTTCCACACGCTGGTACATGACGGCTAGCACAATCTTATTTCTAATTTTTTCCATTGCTTGTGCGAATGCTACCACGCTAGTTGAGATGATTGCCTTTCGAGGTTTTCAGGGATTTTTTGCAGGTGCATTCGTTCCGGTAGCAATGGCGTATGTCTTAGGTCATCTGCCTCCCTCAAAACACACGATCGGACTAGCAGTTTTTGGTCTGACGATTACTGCTGGACCTGCAATCGGACCCGCATTAGGGGGTTGGCTAACTTACAACTATAGTTGGCAATACATCTTCTATATCAACCTAATTCCAGGTAGTTTGATGCTAGCAACCTGCCTGTTTCTCATCGAACATGAACCTACGCACTTAAGCGAATTAAAGCAGGGGGATTGGACGGGCATATTAACAATGGCAATTGGTTTAACTTGTCTACAAACCGTGTTAGAAGAAGGAAACCGCAATCTCTGGTTTAGTTCACCGTTTATTGTACGTCTAACGGTAGTCGCAGTCATTTCCCTGTTTCTATTTTTGATCATTGAATTGAATAGAAAGCATCCCTTTATCAATCTACGTTTGATGCGGAGACGTAACCTTGCATTTGCTAGTATTATCAATTTCGTCGCTGGATGTGGTATTTTTGGTGCGATGTATGTGATGCCTGTCTACCTTGATTCTGTGCAGCGTTACACGCCCTATCAGGTCGGGTTGACTCTCATGTGGGTTGGACTGGGTTCAGTTTTGGTGATGCCGTTTCTGCCTGTAATTCAGTCTAAAGTTGATTCACGAATTATTGTTGCTATAGGATGTGCCATCTTTGCTGTTAGCAACTCCATGAATTCTCACATGAGTCTTCTATCAGGTACACCTCAATTAATGCTGCCGGAGTTTCTTCAGGGCATTGGTCAAAGTTTAATCACGATTCCTCTATCTGCTCTAGCAACTGGTGGAATTGAGAAGGAGCATTTGAGTGATGCCAGTGCGCTGTTTAATCAGGTGCGTTACTTGGGAGGGTCTTTTGCATCTGCCCTCTTTGCGACTTTGATTCAGCACCGTTCCGAATTCCATTATGATCGTCTGCACGGTGATGTTAGCCTTTACAACGAAGCTACTCAGCAACGGCTTCAAGAAATCAAGCAATACTTTATGAGTAAAGGCGCAGATGCAGCAACCGCAACTCAGCAAGCAATCGATGCGATCGCTCATGCTGTGCAGCAACAGGCAACCACGATGGCAATTGATGATTGCTACTACCTGTTGAAATTATTAATTCTGTGCAGCGCTCTTTCCCTAATATTTATGAGGAAAATGAAAGTAAAACAATAAGTCCTTGACCACCTTGGCGAATTTCAGCAAGTAGGGCTAGTGATGGATTGAGCGATTCGGGAGAGCGCCGTAGAAGCTTTTGTACACGTACCAAGCATCACCGACTAGCTCTAAGACAGCAATCAATACCCAAGCTGCTAAAGTGACGGTAATGGGAATACTAAGGTCGGGAAAGTTATTTTGTAATTCAATGATGCCAAACAGCAACAAAGAGAGTAGTGAAACTCCAAGCAGAAACGATAATCGAACGATCGCGAGAATAAACCGCCCCAGTTCTAAAATACGATCGTAGAGTATGACAAATTCCTCTAAAATTTCTTTCATATTATTGAGAAGCAGTAGAGTTTGCTGCAAGTGCAAACGAGCAGCTAGGGAAAATTGCTGTTGTTTTTCAGTCCATTCCTGTTCAAAGTTCTCTAATAGTTTCTCCATAAATACAGCTTGTTGAACATCAGTTGATAGGTAGACGGGAAAATCCTTCATTTGCAGCGGAACGAGATAACGAATGACCTCCACTAATATCCCGTCGAACCTACTTAATTCAGAGGGAAGTGTTTGAGTCAACTGAATAAGCCGTTCAATTTGCGTTTGCAAAATACGGTAGTCATCGAGTTGTCTTTGGTAAATTAACTGATTGGTCACAGTTAGGAAAACAATCAAGACTCCCAATAATGCTGCTAAAGATTGTGAAACAGCAGAGAAGAACTCGATTGCTGCAACTGGCTTTACCGTTAACCACGGAGCAGGCTTCAAGATAGCGAAGATCAGCATCACGACAAACAAACTGCTCATGATCCAGAACTGATGACGGCTTAAAGTAGTAGTAGAGAACCGCACCAAAGGCATATCGCTTAGTTGAACTAAGCGTTGCAGTTTTTGCAATGTTTCAGAACCCTGACGCGGTTGGGCTTTTCGCGGTAGCATATTTTTCACAACTGGGCTGCGTTAGTGTTAGTGTGAGCCTACTATAGAGAATTGCCTTCTCACTTGTCGTCCAACTGGTGTTGAAACTTTTGTACGATCGTAGGATGGGTACACCTATCAATCTTGCAGTGGAACATTAGCTTGAACTAAAGTTGGAGTTCGATCGCTTCAGAACAATTTGTCTAACCTTAGCCTGCTTAACTTGCTAATTGTCCCTGGTGTAATTCTCAAGCCAAATCTACAACTAAAAGTAATGCTTCAACGAGACACATTTGTTAAGTAGCAACCGAAGATGAACAATAAGAATTTCTGTGCTTAGCAATGATCCTGGACGCCTTTAACTGAGATGAACACTAAGGGATTAAGACAATGAACTTTAAAAGAATTCTAGTTACGATTAATCATTCTCTTCTAACCGCTACTGTGTTCGAGCGAGCATTAGATCTAGCTCAGAAAGAGCAAGCTAATCTCATGATCCTGCATTGCCTTGTAGATCCTGCTGAATCTATTTTACCGTTGGAACAAGGTGCTACTGCTGGTATTTATCCGATCGACGCTGGGTTTTCGCAATGGGTCTTCAATGAAACACTCCAGTCAGAAATTCAGCAATCAACCACTTGGCTGCAAGAGTACTGTCAAAAAGCGACGAATTTGAAGATTCCGACCGGATACCAGTATCAGATTGGTAATCCAGAAGTCATGATTTGCGCTGTTGCTCAACAATGGAAGGCAGATTTGATTGTGTTAGGTCGACATGATCAATCTGCGATTGCAGAGTTCTTTACGGGCAGCGTCAGCAATTATGTGATTCATCATGCGAGTTGCTCTGTGTTAGTGGTAAAAGACTCTGAACTCTCATAATTTGCGATCGTTAGCAAATATGAGTTCGGAATAAAGAATAGCTTGTCCTGTTTAGAGACTTTACAATTGTTCTCCGTACTGTCTAGCAATTAAAATTGCGGATACACAAACGAAGTACCCCCATTAAACACTGATGTAGAAAAACCTGCCTGCGCAGGTTTAGCTTGTGTAGCCGCAGATTCATTCCCCAAGCGGTTAGACTTAGCGAATCGTCGCCAATTTCTTCAACGCTTGCACTGTGCCTTGCCCCAACTGCCAAGTTTGCGTTTCTCCATTACTAAAACTCAATTGAACTTGTAGCGTTTGGTTGGGCAACTGAGCAATTTCGTTTTTTAGTGAAGAAATCTCAAACTGAGTAAACCCCGCATTGCAAAATGCCGGAGAACTATAAACTGGAGCAAAGGAATCAAAGTCGCCATCGTATGGCAAATCCCAAGAAAATGGATCATCAAACCAGTCAAAAGCTTCAAAATTCGGTTGTTCATAATAACCTGGACTGATTTCTTTCTCATACACAGGTTTTTCTGCGATTACTTGATTGATGGTCAGTAAGGATTGTCTGTTGTTCAATAGCTTCATGCGGGTTAAATCACTACCCGACTCAGAGAGGGCTTGATCTTTTAAGCAGTAATGGACACTGACCCGCAAATCATTGTTTGCTGGATTCTTGCTCCAAACGCTAAAGAACCCAAGCTTAGGATTACTAGCTTTGTAGTCTCGGTCTTTGACTGCATAGACTGAGCCAGTGTAGAACACTTGACTGTAAGGTGCTTGTTGAATTGAAGTCGCAGTCGAAGGATCTGCTGCATCAGCAGTAGGGACAATCGCATTACTTGCGACCGCTAGACTGCTAGCAACAACAATACTGGAAAGTTGAATCGGAATGATCTGTAAAGTAGATTTAAAGAAATTCATGATTATCTCCTAATACAGCAACATCAGTAACTGGATCAGATCCCAGTATTTTGCTCTGAAACGTCCGCCCATTCTTGAAAGTAACCGTCACAGTTTTAACACCATCGATAGCATGAGCGCTCGTGAAAATATGTCCGTTTGCTCGGTTAAAAAGCCTTACCCTATTTCTCGTTCTAGCTGTTGTTTGGGCGCTTTCGGTAAATCTAGTCCAAACAGTTGTGAAAGAACACTCTCCACATCAGCATCAGGGTTCTTTACAATACGAGTTGAATCAATGCGGACAACAGCTGAACTAACTTGATGCACTACGTTTGTAATGAAATTCTGGTCAGACGATCGCTTCATCTGAAGGGATGAAGCATTTAGAGGTTTGTAATCGCTTACATGATTGCTTAACACACCGATACTGATACCTGCTAACAAACCCGCAGCTAAAGACAGTACGCTTCGAGTTGCAAGAATTACATCCATGCAACAAAACTCCTGAACTGTTACGATTTTGAACTTAGAAGAAATAAGATTTACTGAATGTAGACTCCACCTGTCTGATCAATCCAGATCGATTGATTTCCGGGCGTGTCACTATTGGTTTGCTCTACTGCAACGGTAATGAGGTTACCAACAGCAGAAAGTTTATACTTCAAACTGACTTGAGGAGCTGTTGGGTAAACTAAAAAATTTGCAGGCAGTGTATTCGTACTGAGCATTGAATTGCTACTAGGTTAAATGACTTGAGGTTGATTCGTCGTAAGACCAAAATCTAGAGGAAAATCGGTTTGATTCAAGATCACAATTTGAATAGGATCGGTTGGATTAATCCGTGCTTTGGGCTGCCAAAACCCTGGGCGGTGAGTGCTAGCAGATATGTTCTGTGAAATTGATGGTGCATAATCTACGATCGCACCAGAAAAAATTGAAAGTGGAGCAGCTCCAACCAAAACAGAAACGAGTCTGAATTTCATCGAATAACAATCCCTAAATGATACGATTGCTATCTCAAGTATGTCTCCTCCAAACAAGATGACCAGCGAATATAGATAACTTAAGCAGAAAGTTAAAGCTAAATTGCTGTGAACACTTCTAACAATAGATCTGTTAAGAAATACTTGATTTCAAATTAGAATGTTAAAGTCTGTCTTAATATATTCAGTTTGGTTAAATGAACCAGGCATTATCATATGTCAGTTTCGACAAATTTTTTAACTCAGGTTCGCTCTTGTACTCTGGTAAAAAAGCTATCCTAGGTATTAAGTTTGTAGCAAGACATTTGTTAGCGAAACAAACGTTGTTTTCTAACTGCTGGGTTCAGAGATAATGTCAAGGAGTTCTCACCAGATGAAGCATCGTCCTCCTGGGTTAGTTCTGCTTGTGCTTTATAAGTCATGCTCAGCGATCGTACTCTTTGCAGGTGCGATCGCAATTTGGTTGGCTGGAGTTCGTCATCTTAATGTATCCGACTATGCCTTACCCAGTCATCGATTCATCATTTCTTGGGTACTTCAACACTTGGCACAGATTCCACCCCATACCTTGCAATTCGCGGCAGTTGCGGCTGGATTGTACGGCACCATATCGGCTGTAGAAGCAATCGGGCTTTGGCTCGGAAAACATTGGGCACGATGGCTACTGTTGATTGGCGTAGGAGCAAGTTTGCCGCTTGAAGTGGTGGAATTATTCCGTCATCCGTCCTGGATCAGATTGATTCTGCTCATTGCCAACAGTTTTGCTTTTTGGTATGTTCTTAGACGCTTTCCCCGATCGACCTGAATGAAACAAAAGACTTAATCGGAAATAAGAGCTGTTCAAGGGAGGAGCGGAGCGGGGGACCTTGACTTGGTTTCAAGCTAAGCTGGTGCCAACTGGCGATAGCTGAGACGGAAATTATGCAATCCACAAGCTGTTTCCATCACATCATCCACATAATGAGCCATCCGGTTGCGAAACTTGTCCACCACAATCTTGCACCGCTTGATGCCGCCAATCTGATGCTCAATCTCCACCCGCTCACTTGATAGTTCTCGATTCCGTTGTTTCTCTGCCTCAGTCAGTTCTCCGTTTCGCGGTTTCTTCTTCGGTTGAAACGTGGTTACTTCCTTGGGTTCATATCCTTGAAATCCGGTATCTTTCCAGAGCTTGCTCTTCGGTGGAAACTGGTAGTCTTCTTCATCACAAATCGCTTTGTCATGCTTTTTGCCCTCGTAGGTGTTGCTCAAAAACATCACCTTCCCGCGACGATGACTGATGACATTATTTTTGACCGTATGCGCCTTCTTTTTGCCACTGTAGTATTGCTTCTGGTCTTCCTTGTCCTTGGGGCGGTTGATGCGACGCTCAGTCCCATCAATGATGAACTCCAAACTTGGACACTGCTGCAACACGGCTCGGATAAAGCCGGAAATACACCAAAATGAACAGCAGTTTGTCTTCAATCGTGTTGAGCTGACTCTTGCGCCCTGCCCCATATTGGCGTCGTCGTGTTTTGCCTTGAATGTGGTGTTGCTGTACATAGTCCATCCAGGCTTGCTCGAACGGCTTAAGTAGCTGCTCAAATTCCTGAATTTTGAGACCCGTCAAGCTTTGAAACACATGAGGTTTATTTTGGATAGTGCGGTAGCTCAGCATGGCGATTCCTCAGTTCTCGAGCAGCAGAAACCCTGAAGTGACCCCTTTAGTTCGGACAGAAGCACAAAAGATTTAAGCGTATCTAC
>NZ_JCACKG010000117.1:0-9660 GCF_059505265.1 Myxacorys chilensis
AGACAGCCGATCAAATTTGTTAACTCACAGGGTCTGATGATCTACAACTGTAGTAGTCGTTATCAAGGGCGAATTACACAGCCCTTCTTTTCCTTATTCGATCTCAGCTTAGCTAGATTATGAATGTCTTACCTTTTTAACTCTACCAATGGATATCTCTTCCTCCCAAGTTTGTAGCGTTAACAAGTAGTACAACTTAGCAAATATTTTATCCTCATCTAGGTTTAATTCCTTCCCTACTAGGAAAGAGGTATAACCGCTAAGATCCTCTGGGACGCATGTTGTATCTTCTTTGCTAAAAAAGATAGGAATAAACCTATGATTCGTTCCCTTATTTTTATAAAGAACATTTCTCATGATTCTGCTTTCAAAATTTGCCCCTCTGCCTTGAGCAAGTTGCGCATCCTCTTCTTCCCATTCTTGTCGATATTCTTTTGTACAAACGATAAGCGTAAAGTCTGCTGTCTGGATTTGCTCTCTCATCCAAGAGTCCCATCTTGCGCTTGGAGACATTACATGGTCGTCAATCGTGCAATCGACACCATTTTCTTTCAAAATTTTCGATAGATTGCTAACTAGCCTACAGTTATCTGCCGAAGCCCAACTATAGCTGATGAAAACGCGAGTGGGAGGCAACAAACTTTTTCCATCGTAACGATGAGCCAACTTTAACGCAAGCTCCTCTACCGTGTCAGGCTGATGCTCGTTCAGGTTCATCTGAAGAAGCTCAATGTCACTCACCAGTTTTCGTAGTTTTCCATTTTTGAGATAGCCCGCTAGAACTCTAACAAATTGTTGGTCTACAGACTCTACGCCACCTATATCATAAAACTTTTTATCTAATTTCTCATGTAGCTGTTTTAATGCTTCCTCTTCTCTAAAATACACTTTTAGAAAGTCAAAAATTTTTTCTGAGTATGATCTATTAATTGGACTTGCAAACTCTGAAGTGGTAATTGGATTTTGTTTGAGCAAAGTTGAATCAGCTTCACCAGTTTCAGGCCGCGCGTCGGAATTAGAGATCTTGTCTGCTTGGATGGAAGATGTCAAATCGGTGGGTTGAGAAAAGTGGGTTGGCTTTGGTTGATGGGGTGATAAGGAATTCGTTAAATCAGTTGAAGATATATTCGTAGTAGCGCGGTGCTTTACCTCTTGGTCAAGCATAGGAATATACTCCAGTACTACAGAAAACTTCCTGTCAGGCATATCTAATCGAATTAGCCGATTCTCCTGCAAAACCTCAAGCAGGTTACGGCAAATCTTTTGCCGACCTTCTTCTGGTACATTATTCACCCTAACCACACCTTTTCTACAATCTGGTAGTAATTTTAGCGGCTATGTATAAATAAAGGGCACCAAATCCTAAGGACCGTCTTGGCCAGAATTCTAATGTACTATACACTTTAGTTAATGATGACGATAGTAATCAATACATGCGCGCGCTCGTAGGAATAGATCTGGTTTTCCTATAAAAGAAGCTTTCAGTGACCCGCCGCAGTTTCCCCCTTCTAAAACATTACTGAAAGCATCTCCATCATCGTGTCCTTCTCGTCTTGCAATTGCCCGCCAATCTTTTGCTCGGTTGAGGCAACCTTCAAATTCCCGCGCTGCCTGTAGGTTCCATGCTTTCAAGTCTCTCAAAAGTTCAAGTTCAGCTTCTTCCGGGCGCATCATTTCACCATCCCAATTTCTCTCCCACAATTTTATTCACGAGTGTTCCTGATTGCCAACCATTCTTTTGCCATTGAGTTCGAGAAGACTCATGGTGGGGTTGCCTAACATAGTCTTGTAAAACCTGCCAAATTCTGCGTAGCCGGAGATCGGCTCCTGCTTCATAGCCTTTACGATCTTCTAACAGCAGATCTCTTATCACGGCTGCCTTAAGTCCAAACTGTACCCGTCCATCTTGCTCAGTAATTCCAAAATCCACATCTGCTGCTTTTATAAGCGCTGCGATCGCACACTGAAAACCGAGTGAACCCCCAAAGAAGAATTGAATGTCTCTGAATCGTTCATACATAATTTGATATTTTGAGCCTGGTCCAGGCTCAAATCGCTTGAAGTATTCACTACGGCTAATCAGAAGTCTTAGCTGCGTGTCTTGAAACAAGAATTTCTTCCGGCGATGAGCAGTTTCCTCAAAGCTTCCAGAAATTTCTTGTAGTCCAGCTAATTCAACCCAAGTTGCAAAGCCTTCATTGACCAGCAGAGCACTATGATTAATCATCTGAATCACATGCTTGTATTCTTGGTGAAGGGCACGCAGATAAGGAGAGCGGAGCTGCTCATAATCTACCTTTCGGAGTAATCCGTGGCGGTACAAGATCGCAAGTTGCTTGCCTAAGACAGTCTGAGTATAGAAGAAGCCATGCCCATACTTTTCGTGGAGAATGAGTGCCATCACATTGCCTTCAAGCCAACGCGAACCATAGAGACTATGGTTGGCAACGCTCAGAAAATTATAGGCAACGTTCTCTTCCCGACGTGGATATTTTTGAATAAGACGAGCCGCTAATTGAGGAGCATATGGAATGCAACAACCATGATTGGAAGTGTAAGTAGGTGCAATGTAAAATAGCAGATCGTCGATTAGTGCATCAAATGCTTCGTTTTCATTTCTAGCAACCTGAAGCGAATCTAATAGCTGCTCTTGAAGGTAATGAGAATAGAGCTTTTGTACTTGAGCTTCGGGTGTTAAAAGTTCAAACGAGATCGGTAGGACTGTCTCAAGTTCGTGTTGTCCAAACCAATGAGAGAGATGATGATAAACTTTAGCTTCAAAAAGCCCAACCAGATTTTCCTGAACGGTTTTAATTTCTGCTTCGGGCGAAAGAACCACATGAACCAAGTGCATGATGGTTTGGTTAGTTTCATGAACGGTTAGTGTAAGCAAATAATTGCCTGGTTCTATCGCAACTACCCTCCAATAGCGAGAAGTCAGTTTTTCAAGTACGAGCACATCAGAGCAACAGCTTAAACTCAGCGCAAGCTCACTCTCTTCAACATTCTTGTTCCATCGAATCACTGCTTCTACTTGAAACTGTACCCCAGTCTCAACCAGTTCTGGAACCTCTGAGTGAGGGTTGTGAACGGCTAAAGTAATGTCAGCATCTGGAATACATGTAAACTTGGCTACAGGATTCAAGATAAAGGAATGAGCAAATTTGCTAGGCAAATTAACCTTTAGGGTAAGATGCTGATTCCCAAGTTTTTGCGGCGTGATGAGCCATCCTAATTCGATTGTCTCTTGAGGTAGAAGGGAGCAATTATTCGTGCTGAGCATTTCAACTTCACCAGCATTGCTCATTTCTAGCTGACACTGAATATTCTCTAATCGCTCTGACTTAGGATTAAACAACGAGATTGAGAATAATTCTGATTGTCCATGCCGAATGTGTTGCTTGAAAGAAGCATCACGTAAATCGAGATAGTTCTCATGAGCCAACCAGCGAAAAATGTTACACACCAACCCTTGGTTGTCATCTTTCGTAATCTGCTTATCGGTAAAAATGGTGTGATCCCCAATTGTCACAACTCGACCTGCACCAAATTCTGTAGCGGTTAGAAAGAATTTTGCTGCTCCAGAGCCAGGAAATTGAGCGATCGCTTGGGGTATGTCTCCTGCGATGACGAAGCATGCTGCATATCTGTGAATTGCCAATCGTCGCACTCCTGCGCTCAAGTAGTGTGGAGTTAAGTTCGTTATCTTCTCATGTTGATACCCCACTCTCTGCTGGGCACGCAATTGAAAACATTCTAGAAGTTCGTTAATTCCATGCCTGTCCTGTTGAAGAGAATCAAAGTGGGTGGCGATCAGAAGTGATTTGCCTGTTTTGACGAATCTATCTATGACACTAACTTCTTCTGAGTTGAGAGGTTGTGTGGGAGCTGCTAAGACCAGAATATCAATTTGCTCCAAAATCTCATTCCCGATAAATTCAGCCTCTAGCTCAGAGTGAATGATTTCGTAATGGAGTTCTTCTCTAATCAAGGCACAGAGTACCTCGGTTGTTTCTGGAGGTAGCAATGTTCCATGCGATAGATTAAACAAAACCTTTTTTTTGACCATTGCAGCAGCACCTGTCGCTAAACCTTCGTCATGTCGTTTTAATTGATTCTCCCGCAGAAGGTCAACCATAGTATTCAATTGGCTATTATAGTACTGAAGTACTATAATAGCCAATATTTATAATACACAAGTACTATAATTTATTCAATTGCTTAGTAATTAAGAGCTACTTTGTAAGGAAAATCTAAAACAAGGAGGCGCAAACGTTAAGGTAGAGCCACTGTTTTCCAAACCTATATGGGAATCAGCAGACGTACTGTTAATTACTAGAGATCAGCCTCAACTCCATATTGAGTGAGAAGATCAGCAATTGTGAGTTCTAATGCCCGTGCCAGTCTCTCGACATTTTCCAGAGAAGGATTGCGATCTCCACGTTCAATGTCTGATATATAAGTACGATGCAGCCCAGAACGCTCTGCTAATTGCTCCTGGGAGATTTCAAGCTCTCGTCTGCGTCGTCGAATTGCCTTACCAAATCGTTTCTTAATATCAGATTCACTGTTTTGTCTCACAGTAAAATCGTGAGACAATGTAGACAATGAGTCTACAGGCAATGAGTGACATCCTGTAGACTATAAGTGTAAAAGCCGCATTAAGTTCTGATTTGCTTGTGCTGATTCAGAAGCCAAATTTAACTCTTCCACCAGAATTTCCATGCAATCTTCCTACACCCAAATTTCATATAGGCGATCGCGTTCAATGGTCTCCGCTTCCCTCACAGGATTTTGGCACTATCACAGGCTTAGAGTATGCTCTAGCCCTGCATTGGCATTACTGGAGTTGGCGCTACGTCGTATGGCTTGATCTAAATTCCCCTTCCCATGCTTGGACAACCAAGGATATAGCTTGGGAGAACGATCTCGAATGGCATTCACCTGGAGACTGCCCATGAGTTTGCGTCACTTGACATCAAAAGAACAAGCTTTGCTGAAGTTATATCTCAACTGTGGCTTGGCAATGACTCCTCAGGATTTCTACGCTAAGTGGAATGTGACCCATGCTCAAATTGCACAGATTTGTGGTTGTTCTGAGCCTACTGTTGATCGCTGGTTTACTCGGGGCAAGAACCACCGCATCCCTGATGCGTCTTACCTCAGACGACTTGCCGAAATAGATTTTCTCTGGGAATTCTATGACCGAATTCCTTTATCACTTCGGAAAGCTCTTTGTGCTCCGCCTATGAAAAATAAAAAAGAGCCATCACCGTGATAGGAAAGCATTGCTCTGACTGAAACGAACGCTCTACCTTATAGGAAGTCTACAGACTTCTAGCTTTCTGAGCAAATGTCAATCCAGATCACCATAGAACGCCGGCAGTTTTATTTCTCTTCTTTCGAGCAAACACTCGCGAAGGGGGCGGTTAGTCGTAAGGCTTTACAGTCACAATTTCAGAGCCAACTGGAAAACAAACGAGTGGGATATGTTCTGGAAACTCCCGTATTTGTGCGGCCAGAAACGCTTAAGCGCATGATTACTAAGTACTCTGAGCAACTAGTGTATCGACCCCTAGAAGAACTGCAGTATTGGTTCACTTACTCCAGCGGTGCTTTTCTTGAACCAGGTTATCCTCCATTGTTCTACAGTCGCAATGACCATAAAGCGGTTTCCCCTAGCAAGAGTGCAGTTGCTGGGATTGGTGAAGGTGTGGCTGGCTTTTTAGGACAACGCTTGTATCAAGCTAGATTGCTAGCTCGTCCTAATCATGACTACCCCGATATTGTAATGGTAGGAAATGGAAAAACCTACCTCCTGGAATCTAAAGCAACAACTTACCCTGTTCAGAATGTTAGACAAAGCTTGGATGAGGAAATAGCTCGCATAGTGGTCTACACGTCGTCCTGCAATGACTTAGATACTCGTCCTGTTGTTGGCGTCTTGGTAGGTACAGCAGTCATCAGTGAGACTGAATACCACTGTTGCATCACGGAGATTAGTGTATGAGACTGAGAATTATCTCTCATCAGGAATTCGTTCTTCAAAATCTAACCGAGCTTTTGCAAGCCGCCAACACATCAGAAGCCACTCACTTCAGCAGCGCGATCGCTTTTGGCTTAACTGAATTAGTTCGGAATTTAGCGCGAGAGGAAGCCCAGAAATACACAGGCATCTGGGCAGAGGATGTTTTAGAAGGAGCCATCCGAGCAGCTGAAAATTTATTGATGGAAAAGGGTGCTTTTCAACATCTCCAGTTTGAGCTATTCCATTACTGGGAAGATATTCGCAAATCTTTGAAACCCTCTGCGAAGGAAATCTCTATTTTGCGGGAAAACCTGAAGCAATCAAAGGAATGTGAGAGGGTTGCCCCCCGCCACATCATTATGACGGAGCATCAAATCTCTGTGGAAATATCGCAAGTAGGTCTTCGTAATGCTATAGAAGGCTTTCTAATTAAGCCCCTAGATTTGTGGTGTCACTTAGATACGTCTCTGTTACCAGAGATGTACGAGCTAGAGAGTGAATGTTTCCCTTTAGAAGTCACATCCAGTGAATTTACATTCGTTATTGATGACGATGGAAGTGTGTTTTTAGCTATAGAAAATTTTCCAGAAGTTCTAGTTTGGAAGGCAAGAGATGCACTCTTATTACTTGCCAATCAGATCTATACTTAGAGCGAAGCAATAGATGGCGGAACCATCATTGTAGATTTGCAGAATGGGCAAAATACTCGTACAAGATAACAGTTCATTCTGTGACTGTATCTCATCGCTCTGAGATGAGCCTCGTTAACTACTGGCTTCTGAAAATGCTTACACTCCTTATTTGGACATGGAAGCATTTGAGGTTTAAAGAGATCTAAGTCTATCCGAGTGAGATCAAAAAAATCTTGAACTCTACATCCGAGAAGATGAATAAGTAGTAAGTGTTCGGATGGATGACATCTTTCTGGCCTTGACAAGATGTTGTCAAGCCAGGATTGCACCCAAATGGCTAGATTCTCCTCTTTATTTTGCTTAGGAGAGATTTTATATCTAAAGTCAGCTAGCAAGTAGGAACCGAAAAATCTATTGAACTGTCCAACAAATTGCCTTGAAAAAGCGTCCATAGAAAATTGCCCTTTTAAGCCTAGATAAGATTTTCTGAATAACAAGCTAAGGTATCGGCTACGGAGAAAGTTAAGCTCAGACGATAACCCTACTTGGGATAAGAGCCAAGAGGCTGATTTCGCTATCTCGAACAAAGCAATATTGTTTTTCGTCCTGAAATTTAATGATTTTATTTTTTTAGTAAGAGTTATTTGACTGGCGGGCAAAAAAATCTTCTGAGTAGTATCCTTTCGATGAATGATGTGGGGGCGTATCTGTGCCTCAGTTTTTTGAAGAAAAACTTTGTGCACATGACACACTTCTACGCCTGGGACTTGATGTAAACGATGCCAATACGCGGCACCATAACTTTCTCTATCCTCTTCGGCGCAGAGCGGACAAATGTGTAAAAACGATTTCCTAGCTCCTTTCATAAAGTTAGCTGCATTAGCGCCTTGTTGCCGACCAGAAGTACTCATTTTACGTCTGTATGAGTGTCCTCGTTCCTTCGGCAAAAATGCCTGATATAAAGGCATTAATGTATATTCGTCAATCAAACGCTCAATCGTGTAGCAATGACCAACTGGCAGCACACAAACTAAGTTTCCTATAAAGGAAGGGAGATCAGCCCGGATATCCCGCTGTCCTACTCCACATACCTCCCGAATAACATCTAATTCTCGTGGATAGTCAACATAGCTTGCGTAACGGGCACAAACACTATGTAAGAGTTCATCTGGGTAAGGAGTTGGGAAAAATCCTAGCATTGAATTGTATTATCAGCAGTGGAAGCCCTAAACCTATGCAATACAGAAGGACGTAAGCGATGGCTGGAGAAGATCTTGCCAAACGGGTAACTGTGGTGCTCAGGAGATTCGAGAGACTGAGCGAGTTTGCAGTAAAATCTGAATGGGCATTGTTGAAAGAGTCATGACTTGAGTAGGAAAAGTTACTACCTAATACTTTAAATAGTTAAGCTATTAAGTGCAGCGAATACTTCAATCACTTGAGGGTGGATTCCCCGCTGCTTGCGGCGGAAGATGCTGAGATGAGTGCGTATATCCTAACGGTATTGCTCTACCATTTGGTGTTTCCAGCGAAGTATCGACGGGCTGTGTTCGACGAAGCGGTCGATGCAGTCTTGAAGGAAGTGTGCCTAGAGAACGAGAAACGCTACGAGATCAAGTTTGTGGAAATTGGTGTAGACAAAGACCAGGTCCATTTTTTAGTCCAGTCAGTGCCGACCTACAGTGTGACTAAGCTAGTCACGATGCTCAAGAGTCTGACTGCTCGAGAAGTGTTCAAGCGTTGCCCTCAAGTGAAGCAACAGTTATGGGGTGGAGAGTTTTGGAGCGATGGGTACTTTGCCAGTACAGTCGGCAAACATGGCGACGAAAGCATGATTGCGAAATATGTTAAGAACCAGGGAAATGACTACCTCAAGTTACACAGAGATGAACAGCTTGCTCTTTTTTGATTCTGATACCCCGTCCGCTTGCGGCGGGGTAGTTCATTAGCTGCTCAGGTCTGAGTTCCTGTACTGCTCGTACTAAAGCTTCAATCCAGTATAAGACTTTATTTTTCTTACAGTTATCAACCTTACTTCAATTTCACCCATCAAGTATAGGACTTTATTTTTCTGGCACTCTGAAAAGGCAACGAGAGCATTGAGCTTCAAAGGTTTCTGGTATACAAGTTTATTTTCTAAATACAGAAATTTGTCGAGTAATAAAGCGGTTGGACAATTTGTAAAGCGGTTGGACAATTTGTAAAGCGGTTGGACAATTCAGTTCGGATGAACTACGATCTCTGAAAAGCGAGTACCTACCTTGTTCTACTCGCTTTCCAGAGGTATTTTTATGGGTAGGCAGAAGAACCATTGGACCCAAGCTACCTTTGACCGTTACCTCAAAGAGGGGCGAGGGCAAGGGGAAGGAAAGAATTACAAACCCTGGCTCACCGTTCGAGATGTGTCCTCACGCGGCAGATCGTCAAGAGAGATAGGTTGGAAGACGGGTCGAGACCACCACCTACTCTCAGATCATGAGAGACGGCTCTTCTACTTGTTTGAGTGGTCAGATGATGTCGTAGACATTCGAGAACAGTTTCCGATGCTCAAGCTGGATTTAGCGATGCAAATCGCGAATGAGATGGAATGGAAGTATCCTAAAAATTCTGAAAGCGATGTTTCCTATGTTCTAACCACGGACTTCATGCTGACTGTAAATCGAGATGGCAAACTCATGCAGGTTGCTCGAACCGTTAAGACGGCAGAAGAATTAGATAAGAGCTCAATTGCTGCAAGATTAGAGGTAGAAGTGATCGATTTAGGAACCTTTTTGCCTTCTTGCAGCCCCTGTAAAGGTCGTTCAGATATTCCCCAGCATACTGAAAGATTGTGAGATCCCAAAGCTTCATGTCTGTTATGCGATCGCCGGGAATAGTAAAGAACAACCGCTGCCGTTGGGCTTGAAGAACACCAAGAAACTCGGCATTGGTAAATTAACAGATGCATTTCCGGTTTGACGTTTGCCGGAGGTTAGAGAATAGTTTCAGGTTTAGCAGGAG
>NZ_JCACKG010000118.1:0-9472 GCF_059505265.1 Myxacorys chilensis
TCAGCCTTCTAAACCTTCCCGCAAATTATGAAGAAACGTATGCGTTCGCCCTAGTAGCAGAAGTATTAATAGCTACACTTGATCTGATACCAGGTGTGGGACCAGTTCTGGGTAAGACAGTTAAATTATTAGATGCATTATTAGGACTTAATTCTTCTCAAAGTGAAGAATCCGATGCATTAAAAAAAATAATTGAAATGCTGAGTCGTACTGATTCCAGAGAGTTTGGTGTGGTAGCTATAAGCGCATGTAATTATGACTATTTCATTAGAATAGAGAAAATTCTTATAGATTTTGAATGTCAAATTCTAAGCAGAGAAGAGTTTCCGGGTGGTTCCGGTGCAAACACAATTTGTGGATTGGCAAAGCTTTGCGCTCCTCATAAAAAAGGTGAGAAGATATCTATAGTGAGCTGCGTAAAAAATGATGATAGAGGTCAGAAAATAATTGAATCTTTTAATGACTATGGCGTGGATATTGACCTCCTCATTAGAGATGATACCCCTAATCAAAGAACGGGTGTAGCAACGATCCTAGTTGAGCTTTCAGGAAAGAGGGAGATTTTATTAGAACCAGGTGTAAACGACTCTCTATCAAAATTGATAAAAGAAAGAGACTTACTAAACTCTCTTGAGAATAGAATAAAAAATTCTAAAATTATACATTTAACCTCATTTGCTGATGAGGAAGAAATGGAGTTACAAAAAATGGTTTTAGAGCGATATAAAGAAAAAGATACAGTAGTTTCGGTTACACCTGGGGCATTATACGTTAAAAAAGGTTTAGACAAGTTATTCCCGATCTTGAATCATGCCAATTTGGTTTTTCTATATAAAGAGCAGTTAGATGAGCTTCTTAAAGGAGACAATATAACGGGATTTAACAAAAATTTATCTATTAGGAAAAAATGCGAGCTTTTCTTTAAGTGGAAAGTCAGCCGAGGAATTAAACAACCGATGCTTCTTGTAGTTAAGGACAGTATAAAGATTCATAATGGTCAAATACGTAAAAACTATATTTCTATAGCCAGTAGTTTTAACAAGAAAATGAGTTTCTTTGGTCATTCAAATGTAAACTTTAGTACTATAGGTCTCTTAGCGATAGTAGACACTACTGGTGCCGGTGATGCAATCGCTGCTGGTTTTCTATATGGTTTGTTAAAAGGGAAAGAGAATATTAAGAGCTATGCTAATATTGGGTTTGTACTTGCAACTTATGTATCGACTCGATTTGGGGCAAGACCAGGTCTTATAGATAGTGATGCATTGGGAAGAGCACTAGAGAAACTGGAATAACTGACAGTCCAAAACATTTTATTAAAACAGATCTAAATATAGGCTTAAGTTTTTAAGTGAAAATTATACTCTGCTAAGATAGGTTCTTTTGGCAACATTAGTCCGATTTTGGCGAAAGCAGATGGAAGAAAAATTTCAATAGCCAATTTTAGAGCTAGTTGAAGATGTGGTTAAAATTGCAACTGATCATGAACCTTAGCATTAAAATTGCTTTTTCAAGTTTTGGTTCACTGCCGCACCCCGCAGAAGTTCTGGGGTGCAAAAATACTGAAATTGCCGCAAATTTGGGTGCGGCAATTTTTGCTTGGTCGGAACTTCTGCGGCGCGCGCAGGCATCAGGTGGCTTGCAGCCGCTGTCTTGAAAGGTGATCGCTTGCTCACGCTAGAGTTTTTGCGATACAGCCAGCAGTGCAACAGATACTTCTGTTGCACGAGTTTGACGATCTCAATCTGCTCATTTGATTGAGTGGACAAACCGATTACCAATCCACGTCGCCGAAATATTCGCGAAAGCCAGAGATTTTCTCATGGCTGACATCGAGGGCGATCGCGATCCGACCCTGGTACGGTTCACGATCCACGACGCCTTCACATTCAAATTCAAACATTACCGTTGTTTCGCTGCTCGTGATGTGATGCGGCGAACTGAAGGTGAGGCGGTCTCCCGATTCACGATGATCGCGGCACTTGGAGATCATTTGAGCTTTGCCTGTCCGTCCAGTGAATTTACCGCGGTAGTTACCATAGGGATACCAAAACGTGAACTCGTCGGTCAACATTTCAAGAAACGGTTGGAAATCACCCGTTGCCCAGCCGTGAGCGAAAGCGGCGAAGGCGTGTTGGGCAATTTTCAGGGTTGATTCATTCATATGCTTAGGCTATCAAAGTAGCAGACAGAAGTGTCTAGCGAAGTCGCAGCGACCTCTTGCGTGAATCAAGAAGGCGCTAGTCAAAGCAGTACAAATTCTCTAGAATGTCGAGCAGAGTAAATTAACGAGCGTTTAGCCTGACGCAACTTATGAATCTAAGAATAGCTGAACTGTCCGTCTAGGCTGTACGCAACCGTTCAATATCTCTCATGGGCGGAGCACCAAACATTCGAGAATATTCTCGGCTGAACTGTGACCCACTTTCATATCCCACCTGGTAAGCAGCAGCGATCGCATCAAAATCTTCAGTTATCATCAGGTGACGGGCTTCCAACAGTCTTAGCTGCTTTTGATATTGCAGCGGACTCATCGAGGTTATTTGCTTAAAATGCTGATGAAACGACGAAGTAGACATCTTGACCTGTTTTGCTAAATCCTCGATTCGTATCGGTTGGGTAAACTCAGCCTTGATCAGTTGAATGGCTGACGCAATGCGCTGCATACTGCTGCCGGATGTGGCAATTTGGCGCACGGCTTCACTTTGTTCACCGATCAGCAGACGGTAATAGAGTTCACGCAGCATGATCGGTGCCAGGATTGGGATGTCTTGCGGTGTCTCTAAGAGCTTGACCAGGCGGAGGACAGACTCGATCAACGTTGCATTAGCGGTGCTAACCCATAGACCTCGGACAGAGTTCTCTTGCTGGGCTGAACTAAAATCCATTTGAGTAACCAGATCACACAGTTGCACCAGGTCTAAGCTCAGCTTCAGCACTAAACACGGCTGGTCAGGTGTTGCCTTAACCACACGTCCACTGATCGGTAGAGTCACTGAAAGAACCAGGTAGTGCCCAGCGTGATAGGGATACGTTTCCTCACTTAGCAACACTTCTTTCTCGCCTTGAACAATGAGGGTGAGGCAGGGTTCATCCACACTGTAAGTTGCGGTTGACATTGCATCGGAGCGCGCAAATCTCAACCGATCGATCGCAGTGGGATGAAGACCATTGCCCTCGGTGTGTCTCATGACCAGTGCCGCGAGTTCTTGGCACTGATGCGCGATCACGTCAGCATTCGAGATTTCAACGATCATGGTAGGGACTCGACTCGCTCAATGCCTTGCTCTTGACAATTGTAGAACCGCTTGAAGTGATCGCTTTGGAGAATTAGGCAATTATCGTCAAGGTTTGTGTATTTCAAGAAAAGCTGTCCAAACTTATGCTGAACCCATGTAAACAGAAACGACAGCATGACTGAACAAACAAACCTTGGCGGCAGCTTCACACTGCCAAACACTTCAATGACTTTGCAGCGCATAGGATACGGTGCGATGCAACTTGCGGGTAAAGGAGTGTGGGGACCACCACGCGATATGGATGCCGCCGTTGCCGTCCTGCGCGAAGCGGTAGCACTTGGGGTCAATCACATCGACACTAGTGATTTCTACGGTCCGCACATCACCAATCAGATCATCCACAAGGCGCTTCACCCCTATCCCAAAGATCTGGTGATCGTCACTAAGGTGGGCGCGGTGCGCGGCGCGGATGCATCGTGGAATCCAGCGCAGAGTCCGACCGAGCTTCGCCAAGCGGTGCACGACAACCTAAGCAACCTAGGCGTTGACGTGCTTGATGTCGTCAACCTGCGCCGGTGGGGGGACGGACCGAACGAGGGGTCGATCGCAGAGCAATTCACTGCGCTCGCTGAGATGCAACAGCAGGGCTTGATCCGGCACCTGGGACTTAGCAATGTGACGGCGGCACAGATCGAGGAAGCGGGCGCGATCGCGCCGGTAGTCTGTGTGCAGAACCAGTACAATCTTGCCCACCGCGACGACGAGGCGCTAGTCGATGATCTGGCAGGAAAAGGCATCGCCTACGTACCGTTCTTTCCACTCGGCGGCTTCAACCCGCTTCAGTCCTCGACATTGGACACGGTGGCGGCAGCGGTCGGAGCTACCAAGATGCAGGTCGCGCTGGCGTGGCTGTTGCAGTGCTCTCCCAACATCTTGCTGATTCCGGGAACCTCATCAGTTGAGCATATGCGCGAGAATCTCAAAGTCGCCGAGCTGCAACTTTCACCGCAAACGATCGCAGAGCTTGATGCGATCGCTATAACGAAAGGTTGAAACGGAACAATTTTTGCCCTGCAAGGGGACCGAAGCAATTACAGGAGAACCTGATTGATGCAAAACACTCCCCAATCCATGAAAGCAATGGCTGTGGACGAGTTCGGCAGCCCTGACAAGCTGACTTTGCACACCTTACCCGTGCCTACCGTGGACGCGGGCGAAGTTCTGATTCGCATTGAGGTCGCTGGAGTCGGCATCTGGGACGCAATGGAGCGCGAAGGTGAGCTGGTGTATAACGAAGTCCACTTTCCGCGTGTGCTGGGCGGCGAATGTGTAGGCACGATCGTTGCTGTCGGCGACGGCGTCGAGCGTTTTGCTCTCGGCGATCGCGTTTACGCCCAAACCTTCATGAATGACAAGGGCGGCAGCTATGCCCAATACGTCGTCGTCTCCGAACAGACAGTCGCTCCGGTGCCCGATGGTCTCGATCTGCTGATGGCAGGTGGACTGCCCATTGCTGGTGCGACGGCGCTCCGGAATTTGGAGGCACTGGAGGCGGGCAACGAAACTACATTGATGCTGTGGGGCGCGAGCGGCGGTGTCGGTCACGTGGCGCTGCAACTGGCTAAGCGGTTGGGTGCGTGCGTTTTCGCGATCGCATCGGGCGCAGACGGCGTCGAGTTGACCAAGCGGTTGGGTGCCGACGAAGCGGTGGACGGACGTAGCGATGACGTTGCCCAACGTGCCCGCGCCTTCGCGCCTAACGGCTTCGATGCTGCACTAGTGCTGATCAGCGGTGACAATGTTCAGTCCACGCTGAGTCTGGTGCGTCAGGGCGGAATCATCGCCTTTCCGAACGGCGTGATGCCCGAACCCAAAGCGCCTGATGGTGTGGAACTGAAGAAGGCAAATGGCTTCGCCGACCCGATGTTGTTCGACCACCTCAACCGATTGGTGAGCAGCGGTGAATTTCAGGTTCGCATCGCGCAAACGTTTCCACTCGAGGAAGCCGCGCAAGCGCAGGAAGCGATGAAGCAGCATTATCTGGGCAAAATCGTGTTGCGCGTCAGCAGCAAATAAGAGTTTATTGAAACAATAGACCTTTTGCGTGATAGCAGAGGAATTGCTCTGAAACCTATATGGCACAATACTGATAGCTGATTTATCGCAATAGGTGAGACGTTTACCTCACGAAGCTTGTAGCCGTTTTTCGGCTTATTATGCAGAAGGTCTATTGTCGATACAAATCACTAACCTCTGCCCAACGACCCCGTTCACCCACCGCTAGTAACTCTCAAACTCAACGAAGAGACTCTGTACAGTCGGTGTGCAACGGGATTGTTGTGCGGTGTTTCTACTGAAAAACTTCTTCAGCTAAAAGCTGACCCTTCACCCGTTCATATTCATCTTCGAGAAGCCATTCTTGAGCAGCTTCATAGTTAGAGTGAGTGACTACGAGTTTGTAGGCAGAGGCAGGATTAAAAATACGGCAAGTGCCATCTTGATCACCCATCAGCATGAGAATCTTACGTGGGAAAAGAACTGGATAACCCGCGGAGATTAAAGATGATAGCCCTTCTGTTACTTGTAACTAGCTTGCGGCACTGGATATAACACCCTTAAGGGCAGCAATACCTTGCTCAACGCTACCCCATAGCCCCATATCCGGCTCCTTATTTGCTAGTTCTCGTGTGCCGACGAAGTAAAGGACGCCCTTCAGAATCTCTTGGTGAGCGCGGTTCTCAAAGTTAACTTGATTCAGCGGTTCCATCGCCGCCTGAAGCTTATCATCTAAGGACTGAGCCACCTTATGTAGAACTAGCCCAGTCATCGTCTGCTGATGCTTCAGCAACTCAAGCTGTAAGTACTTGTCATATAGAGTGAGCTCGGAACCACTCATCATTTGACCCACTTTCTCAGCATGTTGCTGAGTAATGTCACGAGGTTCTACAGCCGTGCCATATTTCGTAATGGCAGCGTCAATGTTGCCAAGATTCTCGCGATCGCTCTTAAGCATTCCTTCAAGGCGCTCGCAGATGGTCTGGTCATCTGTTTGTGCAATTAATGCTTGTTCGCTTTCAATCAAAACGTTCTGAAACAGCTTCAGGTCAGCTAGCTTGGTTCCAAGGTTTGTTGTATCAGTCATTGTGGTTCACTTCAGATAACAGATTTCTTAATTGTGGCAGTTAGCCCTTCAGTCCCCATCTTTCCGTGAGGTTTAAGTGAGTCCCTCTCTCTCCAGAAGGATCTATTGAGTTCACTCATGGTTGCTCTATGGGGACAGTTGGTTTGCTTGTATCGCAAAAAGTTTTAGAAGGGGTTGAGCCGATGTAAGGATAAAAAAGTGCTAGGTGGGTTGGAAATCCCTATTCAGACTGAGTTTTAGGAGATTCGTCGAGATGCGGTGCAGTACTATGACTTCTGCTCACCGATCGTAGAAGTTTGCCCCTCAAAGCTTGCTTAATCGTTGAGGTTGGGACAGTTACGTAACGAGCGAATGGGGGTTTGAGAACATAACCGAACGGTGATTTAGTCCGAGACTAGTCCAAGCGCGATCGCATCCTAGAATTGTGACAGTTAAGCCACAGCAAACTAAGGCTGTCAATTCGTTTGCAAATGCTATAGCCACGCCTCTAAATCAGAGAGCGTTTGAAAATCCAGTAGTGCTTCTGCCAGAGATTCGATTTGAGACAGTGATAGGTTGGCAATCTGCGATGACAAGGATTCAGGAAAGACTCCAAAACGACGATTTAGTAGACGTAGAACCAATGCTCTCCCTTCTTCTTCTCGTCCATCTTCCTTCGCTTCCTGATAGAATCGCGTTTCTTGAAGGGTTGTAATTCCTAGCATTGCTTCCGCCTCCTGCCAATTTAGATGTGTGAATTTGTAAACCAGAATCGTCGTGATCATCTCAATTATGGCGCGGATTGCCTCTTGAGATGCTTCTCCCCGCGATCTCTCCAGCAGAGCCCTCGCTACTTCCGGCGTACTCGCTTCATTAACCGTTGTCAAAGCCATCAGCGCCACCCCTAGCGGCAACTGTTCAATCTCCCCCAACTCATCCAAGAACACTCGATGCACCTGAGCGCTATTTAACTGGGACCGGTAAGGGCGTGTTTCTGTTTGCTCAGTCGAACGAGTTGGGTAAATAATCACAGTTTGCCAGTCTGTGAAACGGCTCCGGTTTCGGTAAAAATACAAAAACGATTCGCCAAATAGCCGCTCATACAGCACCTCATCACGCTGAAACTGAACCTCGCAGAAATAGACAACGCCCGGCTTAGTATCGGGTGGCAAAAACACGCCGTCAATCTCAAATCTGGGTTCTTTCACTGCAACCGAGTCGAAGCGGTATTGTCCAGCATTCGAGGGAGACTCTTCCAACAACTCAAACAGTAGCGTTGGAGCCTGCTGGAATAATTTATAGAAAATTGAATCACGACGCACTAGATCAACATCCCCAACTTGTTCATGTCTTTCTAAATCTTGGTTCCTAACCTTCTTCAATACACTGCTCTATCAGAGTGATTACTTCTGGCAAAATCTCTAAGAGCTGTTTCCCTTCCTGAGTTGTAGGTGAATCAGATTGAATCTGCTTCAGTTTAGTCAGGGTCTGCTTCAAAAGTACGACACGTGTCGTACTTTTCGTAGATGAACTTTTTTGGGACGGCGTGTCTTCTGATAAATATCGCTGAATTGTACGAAGGTTTTTTCCCCTTACAGGGTGACAGCAAGACTAGAAGTTAGTCAGGATGCCGGACGAGGAAGATTCAGGGTAGAAAAAAAGGGTAAATCCGAGATTCACCCTTGCATTCATAAATATGTTGCCTTCATTCTATCAAGCCTGTGTCCAAGCACAACTAAGCGAAGCCCAATTCATTACGCTCCAAATGCTGGTCGAACTGTTGCAAAAAGAGCGACGGATTACGCTCGAACATTTGGCAATACTGTTTGCTCAACCGATTTTGTTCGAGAGTCGCCGTCGCAACTTGCAACGGTTTCTCAGTTTGCCATCGCTACAACCCAAGGCGATGTGGTTTCCTATCGTGAAGCATTGGCTCAAGCAGCAGTATGGACGAGGCAAACAGCTTCACTTAGCAATTGACCGTACGCAGTGGAAAGACCATAACTTACTGATGGTCAGTCTGATTCACGGCAAGCGAGCGATTGGGTTGTACTGGCGATTGCTCGACAAGCAGGGGCAGAGTAATCTTGACGAGCAAAAATCGGCCATCGCTCCGGTCTTGCGACTGTTGCACGACTATCAACTGGTGTTACTCGGAGACCGTGAATTCCATTCGATTGCGCTGGCGGCTTGGTGCATGCGCCAGCAGCTTGACTTTGTGTTTCGCTTACCGAAAAGCACAACCGTCAAAACAGCCGAGAACACTGACTTTGAGCGATTGGATGCCCTGCCCCAGTCTCCTGGCACAACGCAATTCCAAGTCCAGATCCAAGTCACGCAGAAAACCGGCTTTGGCAAACACAACCTCGCTATCCGTTGGAAGCGTCAATATCGGTCTGACAAAGCTAACGAAGTTTGGTATCTCTTAACCAACCTGGATAACGTTGAAACAGCTCTGCAACTTTACGCTTTGCGCTTTCGCATTGAGGGTCTGTTCAAAGACCTAAAATCGGGCGGCTATGACATGGAAAACTGCCACGTCCGTGACAAGCGGTTCTTAGCCCTGGTTGGACTGATGGCGATTGCCTACACGATTGCGACAGATCGGGGTACTCGCATTCGTCGTAAAAAAGTGCAACACTACGTGGCTCGTCCTCAACCAAAACGCCGTGCTATCCAGCAGCACAGTAATTTCTGGATGGGCTTGTACGGAACGCTGTGGATTGACTCGATGGATACCTGGTCGGACTGGGCAGAGCGTCTGATGCGGCTCAAGCCCCAAAAGCGCTCCTTTTTCCTCAAAGGACTACGCGCCATTTCCCTCATTCAGTCCGCTTTCTAGCCTCGCTGTCACCCCGTGAGTTTTTTCCCACAACGACGGCTAGTGCTGGCATTAGCGGCTTTTGTCCCTTTTTGGGGCGACCTTGAACCTCAACATAGCCTGAGGCTTTTAAGCGAGCTGCGATCTCTTTAACTTCAGTAGGAGTGTAGTCGCGACGCTGCTCATTCTCAGCAACTTCAATTTGTAGTGCTAGTTCGGGCTCCTGATCAGCGTCAATTGCTAGGTTGTGTTGACATTTCAGCGAAGTTCAATCAGCAAGGCAGTGAAATA